>CAIYFD010000143.1 GCA_903925425.1 uncultured Opitutia bacterium
GAAGGAGCGGTGGAGGTGCAGCGCATCCCCGAGCGGCGCGTCGCCAGCTTGGGGGTCAAGGGCAACTACACGCGCGAAAACTTCGAAAAAAACCGCGCCACGCTCCTGGCCTGGATCGCCGGGCAAACGGACATCGAAGCGATCGGGGAGCCGTATGGTGTTTTCTGGAACGGTCCCTTCACCCCGTGGTTTGCCAAACGTTCCGAAGTTCACGTGCCGGTGCGCTCCAAGCCGGCGGCAGGCGGCTGAAGATTCAAGGCTTCGAGTTGCAGCCGTGACAACCGAGGAGCCCGCACCAAGTGCTGCGCCCCCCTGCCCTCACGGGCAGGGCCACGGAATTGCTTAACCGTGTTTTCTCCCAACGGCCCAATCTGACCGATCCGTCCGCTCCTGGAAATCAAAAGGCGAAGTCCACCTGCAACCAGAGCTTGCGCACATTGGGGAAGGCCGGCGCGTCGCGGCGGAAATCGGCGTACTTCGCGACGGCGGTGAACCGGGTTCCGAACTTGCGCGTGAGCTGGATGTCGGCCTCGGTGCCGAAATCCGTGCCGCCGGTGTCCGCGGTGAAATCGTGGTAGGACGCGACCAGCGCCACAGCCTGGGGCAGCGCCACCGTGACCTTGCCGTACGTGTCGCGCAGCCCGGCCGCCGGCGTGGCGAGGAACAGGTCGGCCCAGCCGTTGAAAGCGTGCAGCGTCGCGAGCGGAGTCTTGAAGCCGATGTTGTTGTCGGACCCGAGGGCCTCATAGCCGAGACCCAGCGTCACGGTCTTGTTGCCCAGGCCCGCCTCGAGCGCACCGTAATTGGCCGAGTAGCTGAGCGTGCTGGAGCCGTAATCGGATTGGACCGCGGCCTCCGCGCGGTACGTGAGCGTCAGCCCGTCCGCGACCGGGCGGCTGCCGGCGAGGCTCGCGCCGTAGGTGGCGTTGGAGTTCGCCGCGGAGTTCTTGAAATCCATCAGGTAGCCGTAGCCCGTGACGGTGCCGACCGACCCACCGGCATAGCTGGCGTTGAACAGGTGCGCCTTCGCATCCCACTGCCCCTGCGCATGGCGGCGACTGAAGACCCGGAGCACGCGGTCGACGTAAGCGTAGGTCAGCGTGGTCTTGGCGTACGATTTGTCCTGCACGACCACGGCGTCAAAAGTCTGCATGTCCTGGCGCCAACCGACATCGCCGACAAAACGGGCATTATCCAACACGAGGCGCTGCCGGCCCACCGTCACCGTGGTCTGGTCCGCCGTGTAACCGAAATAGAGCTGGTTGAGCTCCGTGACTTCGGGATCGGCGACGACCGCCCGGCCGGCGCCCCCGGGATTCAACCCCGCCTGACTGTAGGCATCTCCGTCGGCCGCGACGATGTTCTCCGCTTCCACGAAGGCCTTCCAGCCGTGGTAGGTGGCAGGCGCGAATCCCAGTCGAGTGCGGAGCGTCAGCGCATTGGCATCGTTCAGGGAAGATTGACGGACGCTTTCGTAGCGGAGCCGCGCGTTGACGGAGAATTTACCCCGGGAGATCGCGTCGGCGAACGAAGCGGGCTCGGCGGCGGCGGCAGAGAGGGCCGCGGCGGAACCCAGAAGAAGCAACGAGTGGATGAGGTTTTTCATGGTGGCGAATTCGGGAAGTTTTCCCGATGGCCGCAGCCTAGAACATCGCCGCGTTCGCCGCCTTGATTTGAGTCAAGCGTCCGCGAACCCATGACGCGACCCGTTCACGAGGCATGGGGAATGTCATCGATCAGATGGCCTCCCCCCTGGGGCCGCCGGCCGGCGCAGCGCGGGCGTTGCTCCTGCCGCCTAATTCACAAGCGGCGGAAGCGGGTGCTCCAGCTACCGTCGCCCTGCAACTCGGGGGAGATTTCGTAGCCGGCTGACTGCATCCGCTCGATCAGCGGAGCCGGCAGGAAGGGCGAAATGATCACCATCTCGTCGGCGGGTCCGAGCCGGGCGACGATCGCCTGAATCGCGGGAAAGGGTTCCTCACCGCGCGCCACGAGGGGGCGGATGTCGAGCCGGTATGTCTTCACTTCAGGGTGGCGGTCACCGCGCGGACCACCTCGTCGGTATCGCCGCGGAGGCCCTCGCGCTGGTAGGCGATCTCGCCGGTC
Organism: uncultured Opitutia bacterium; assembly: GCA_903925425.1. GTDB lineage: Bacteria > Verrucomicrobiota > Verrucomicrobiia > Opitutales > Opitutaceae > CAIYFD01. The sequence continues at coordinate 2,107 of CAIYFD010000143.1, forward strand.
GGGTTCAGGACGGTGATGAGGTTCGAATGGGAGAACTGCCCGCGGGCATCCCGCTTGACCTTCACGCCAAAGAGCAGAGCAAGTTCCTGGATATCGGGGGCGGCTCCGTGGAACAGCTGCCACGCGGGGGCCTCGAGGTTCATCTTGGCGCGATAGGCCCGCAGTACCGGGGGGGTGTCGCGGACGTCGTCGAAGCTCACGAGGAGAAACTTCGTCCGGGCACGCTCGGCCGCCGGCAGCGCCGCCCGGATGCGCAGCAGGTCGGTGACCATGATCGGGCACGCGTACTCGCAGTTGGTGAAGATCATCGCCACGACGACGGGGTCGCCGAGCAGGGACAGGAGCTGGCGGGTCTGGCCGGTGTCATCCGTCCAGGTGGAATCCAGATGGTAGAGCGACTTCGGAGGAAGCGCGGGGGCCGCGCGTCCCGGGACCGCCGGGGCAGCGGCGGGTTGGGCCGTGGCCGGCGTGGAGGCAAAGACCGCCAGACAGAGGAGGGCAAAGAGTTTCATGGCGAAAGCGAGAGGGCGCAGCGGAAGCCAAGATTGGGCACGGTGTAGCTGGCGCGGAGGGAACTGCGGTAGCCGGCGCGCATGAAGGCGGGATAATTGCCGGTGTCGCGCGCGCCCACCGAGCCGGCGCCGCAGAAGAGATCGCGTTCCAGGCCGGAGTCGGCGCGCGACTCGCCCGTCGTGAGCGCGGTGTTGAAGTCATCGACCCATTCCCAGATCAGCGTGTGGAGGTCGCGCACGCCGAAATAATTCGGGCGGCCCCGGCCCGCGGCGGGTAGCGGACGAAGATTCGGCACCGTGAACCAGGTGATCACGGCATCGCGAAAAGCCGCCTCGGTCTGGCCGTCCTCCACCTCATAACCGGCGGCGGCGGCCCGCTCCCACTCGGCGGTGGTCGGAAGCCGGAGCCCCTTCCACCGGGCATACGCGCGGGCGGCGAACCATGAGACCCGCACCACCGGGGAATCGGCGGGAGCGCCGGGTCCGAGTTCAAGCGCGCCCGCCCATTCGCCGAGGTAGCCGGTGTCGGCGAACAAGGGGCTGACCTGCGAGCTGCGCCACTTCGGGTTGGCCTGCACGAACGCGAGGAACTCGGCATTGGTGACCGGCCGCCCCTGCAGGAGGAACGCCGCGACCGGCACCGTCTCGGGCTCGTCCTTCATCCGCAGCACGGGCGAATAGTTTCCGGCAGGAATCCGGACAAACCCCGGCGGCACCGGATCCGGCGCCGCGGGCTCCGCCGCGCCCAGCCGCAGGGCGGCGGAGGTGGCGAGACCGAGGAGGAGGAGCCGGAAGGGAGACATGGAACGGGGGGACCAGGGGACTTGAGGACGGGGGAATCAGGGGAAAGGATCACCCTGTCTCCAGGTCCCTTTGTCGCCTAGTCTGCTTGATGATCGCTTACTTCAGCTCGTTCTGGACGCGCTTGACGTCGGCCGCGGAGACCGTGCCGAAATCATTGCCAAAGCTATTCATCACGTAGGTCAGCACATCGGCGATCTGGTCTTGGCTGAGCGCAGTTTCTTGCGGAGGCATCACATTGTTAAAGGTGCCACCGTTGACCGTGACCGGGCCGGTAAGGCCCTTGGTCACGATGCGGATCGCGCGGTTGGTGTCGGCCTTGAGGAAATCCGAGCCCGCGAGCGGCGGGAAAACCGCCGGCAGGCCCTTGCCGTCGGCAAGATGGCAGGCGAAGCAAAGCGAGAGGTAGACCTTCTTGCCGCGCTCGATCTGGATCTCGCGGGAGATGTTGGCGATGGCGGGATTCGACTCGATGGCGGCTTGGCGCTGGCTGACGAGCTCAGCCTCACGCTTGGCGGACTCCGAGGCGGCCGCGGAAGAGTCGCCCATATAGACCGCGTCGAGCTCCTTGCCGGAGTAGATGGATTTATTCTCGGGGCCACTGACCTTCATCATGCCGAGGGCGCCTTTGTTGAAGGCGCGGGAGAGCGAGTGGTCGACAAGGACGTAGGTGCCCGGGACATCAACCTTGAAGTCCATAAAGACGGAGCCGCCCGAGGGAACCATGGTGGTTTGGACATTCGTCTGGACCAGGCCCGTACCGCCCTCGGTGTTAACGTGATCGAAGATCTCGCCGATGATGTGGAACGAGGAGGTGAGGTTGGGGCCGCCGACGCCGAAGAAGAGGCGCACGGTCTCGCCGACGTTGGCCGTGAGGGCGTTGTCGCCGACCAAGGAACCGACCGCGCCATTGAAGACCACATAGGTGGGGCGTTCATCGGTGGCCTTGACCGGATCGAAGGGCTGCAGGCCCGTCTCGCCGTGGGCTCCCTGAGTGTAGAAGTCGCCCTGCATCACGTAGTATTCCTTGTCCACCTTGGGCAGGCCGTCCTTGGGCTCGACGAGGATGAGGCCGTACATGCCGTTCCCGATGTGCATCGGAACCGGCGTGGTCGCACAGTGGTAGACATAGAGACCGGGATTGAGCGCCTTGAAGGTGAACTGCGAGGAGTGGCCGGGAGCGGTGAATGTCGAAGCCGCGCCGCCGCCGGGTCCGGTGACGGCGTGCAGGTCGATGTTATGCGGCATCTTCGAGGTCGGGTTGTTGTTGAGGTGAAGTTCCACCTCGTCGCCCTCGCGGACGCGGATGAAGACACCCGGCACCGAGCCGCCGAAGGTCCAGAAGGTATAATCAACGCCGTCATCCATGCGTTTGACGACCTCCTTGACCTCGATGTTGACGACGACGTGGGCCTCGGTGCGCCGGGTGATGGGAGGCGGGACATGCGGCGCCTGGGTGACGACGGCCTGCTCGACCGGCAGGGCCGTGGCGGCGGCATGGAGCGACGGGAGACTGAGCGCAGAAGCGGCCAGAGCAAAGGCCGCGGCCTGACGAAGGGTTGGGATTAGGGAGTTCATGGGGATGTGCATCGGAGCGTGGCGACAGTATACGAGCGGACGGGAACAGGCCTTGATGCGCGTCAAGTATCCGGCGCGTTGGCCGGACAGGGATTTGCAGTTCGGCGATGATGGCCGAGCCGCGTCGGGAAAGCAACGGGGTCAATACCTGATGGCGGTCGAAGCCGACCGCAGCCGGGCGGCCTTGCCGATGATCCGGGCAACAGAGGCAGACCCTGAGCTGGAGCATCTGCTCGCGGAACGTGATGTGGAATAACCGCGGCCGGCTCGTCGAGCCAGCCCTACCCCGCCATGGCGGCATGATCGATCGCGGCAGGGGCGCCGCCTCCGCCCTACCCGGGATCCAGAGGACAGAAGTCAGAGGTCGGTGGACAGCATTCTACTGCGGCCGGATCGGTCCGCCCTCGGTCCGCTGTCCTCCGCCCTCAGCGGGCGTGGCCCGCCGATCACTGCAGCAGGCGCAGGACGGTCTCGGGAGTCTTGTTCGCCTGCGCGAGCATCGCGGTGCCGGACTGCAC
>CAIYFD010000144.1 GCA_903925425.1 uncultured Opitutia bacterium
CGCGCACGAGGTACTGCAGATAGTGGATCTTGCCGTAGTTGGTACGGTAGGTCGGGTCCGCCGAGACGACCTCGGTTTCCATCCACGACGCTTGGAAGTCGTTTTTAGTAACGCTGCACCGGTGGCCGAGGGCGCCGAGGGTGGGTGAGCGACCGACGCGGTACTTCGAGTGTGGTGCGGCGACGGCGAGGGCGTAGCGGAACTTGTCGAGCGTGACCTGCTGCTTCACGTTGTAGGCGAATTCGCAGCTGATCTTGCTGCCGGTGAAGTTCCACTGGACCTTCACGCTGCCGAGGCCCTTGACGAACTCCTCCTTGAGGTTGATCAGCTCGGGCTGGTCGTAGCGGAAGTAGAAGCTGTTGCGCAGACCGAGGCCGGTGACGCAGTTCTTCCCGTAGAAGGCCGGGAGGGTGACGTTCTCGCCGAACGTGAGTTCGGGGAGCATGATCGGCAGGTAGACATTGTTCGGCCAGTCGAACACGCCCGGGCTGTGCGGGAAGGTGAGCGAGTCGGAGGTCAGTTTCTTGCCCGAGCTGATGAGCGGCACCTGCAGATGCAGGCCGCTCTCGGCATCGCGGTAGAGGAAGAGTCCCTGCTCCTTGCGGTTGGACTTGTCGAAGATCACGAAGCGGCCGCTGGAACGGGCCGGCTCGGGCTTCGGGTTGCCCGCGGGCATCTGGATGGTCTTGGCGAGGCGGGCCCACTGGCAGAGGTAGCGCGCGGCGTCGAAGTTCGCCATCCGCGTGGTGTGGTTGGAGTAGGCGGTGCGCTCGTCGTCGCGCAGGTCGAGGAAGCCGTGCTCCTGGTCGAGGTAGGTCTGGTAAAAGAAGAAGAACAGGCGACGGAGGATGTCGTAGTACTTCACCTTTTGGTCGTCGGCGATCCAGCCGTCGCGGAGACCCTGGAGGATGAGACTGATGCAGTGCATCTGGCCGTAGGCGCCGGCGGCACGGCCGAAGGCCCAGCCGAGCCCGTCCGCGCGGACGAGGTCCGGCATCATCTTGATGTACTTCTCCGCGTAGGTGCGGAGGGTCGGCAGCTTGCGGTCGCGGACGCCGCTGTTGGCGTGGAGCTGCAGGGCCGAGCGGATGAACACGAAGCTCATCACGCCGTAGAGGTTGAAATTACCGCCGAGTCCCTCGGTGGCGTCGTCGAAGAAGCCGGAGGAGCTGGTCTGCCCGACGCGGTCGACCATGCGCTCGATCAGGCGCGAGGTCTCGTCCTTCTTGGAGAGGCCGAGGCTGAAGCGGGCGACGGCCTTGGCGACGTTGAACGCCTGCCAGTGGTTGTCGTAGTCGCTGCGGTGGAGCAGCTGCTTGTCGATGCGGACCTGGGTTTCCTCGACGAGGCGCTCCCAGACGGGATTGCGTTCCTTGGAGGGACCGAAGCAGAGAAGGCCGAGGGAGGCGTAGGCCAGGCCGTTTTCGGCGGCGGGCTCGGTGAACATCTGGGCCGTGATGGAACGGGCCGCGAGGTCTAAGAGATCGTAGCCGCCCAGGGTGGCCTCGCCGGTGGTGCGGTAATATTCGCCGAGCGCGAAGGCCACGTGGCCGGGCTCGTCGGGACGGGGCTGCTCACCGGTGGTCGGGAGGGTGGTGCCGTCAGGCTGGATGGAATCTAGGTTGTGGCCCAAAATCGAACGGGCCATATCGAGACATTGCTCGGAAAAACTGTGCATGCGGTGGTCGGTGGTAGTGTTAGGTAAAGACGCGGGAAAGCGGCAAAGGTGGCGCCGGAGGGAAATTCCCGGTTTAGCGGGCGATCAGCTTGAGGAACTCGGCGTTGGTCTTGGTTTTCGAAAGCCGCGCGATCATGGTCTCGGTGGCCTCCTCGATCTTCTGCTGCACGAGGGCGCGGCGGAAGAAGTGGATGCCCTCAAGGGTCTTGGCATCGATCAGGAGCTCTTCCTTGCGGGTGCCGGACGAGGCGATGTTGACGGCGGGCCAGAGGCGCATCTCGGCGGCCTTGCGGTCGAGCACGAGCTCCATGTTGCCGGTGCCCTTGAACTCCTGGAAGATGACGTCGTCCATCCGGCTGCCGGTCTCGACGAGCACGGAGGCGATGATGGTGAGGGAGCCGGCCTCCTCGGTCTTGCGGGCCGCCGCAAACAGTTGGCGGGGCTTCTCGAGGGCGCGGACATCAAGGCCGCCGGAGCCGGTGCGGCCGCTGTTCTTGGCCGTATTGTGGGCGCGGGCGAGGCGGGTGATGGAGTCGAGGAAGAGCACGACGTCCTTGCCGGTCTCGACGAGGCGCTTGGCGCGCTCGATGCAGAGGTCGGCGATGCGGAGATGGTTCTCGATCTGCTCGTCGTTGGACGAGGCCCAGACCTCGGCGGGGACGTTGCGGCGGAAGTCGGTGACCTCCTCCGGGCGTTCGTCGACAAGGAGGATCATCACGATGCACTCGGGATTGTTCTCGAGGACGCCGAGGGCCATGTCGCGCAGCAGCGTGGTCTTGCCGGTGCGGGGCGGGGCGACGATGAGGCCGCGGGTGCCCTTGCCGATCGGGCAGAAGAGGTCGACGGCGCGGGTCGTCAGGCGACCGTCCTTCAGCTCCATCTTGAGGAACTGGTTGGGCGAGACGGTCGTGAGGGAGTTGAAGTCGAGGGTTTGCCGGCGGGCGTCGATCTCGAGGCCGTCGACACTCTCGATGAACTTCATCTTCGGGTTCAGGAAGCGGCTGTCGGGCGGGAAGGCGGTGCCGCCGATCAGGCTGCCGGTGCGGAGCTTGAAGCGCCGGATCAATTCCTTCGGGACGAAGGGGTCGGAGGGCCGGCGTTTGCCGCCCTTGGCGATGTCGAGCAGCTGGCCGTTGCCGCCGCGCGTGATATCGATGTCGAGGATGCCGGAAACCCGGATCACCGGTGCTTCGATTACCGCCGCGACGGGAGGGGTGGGTGGGGTGCCCGTCGCCGGAGCGGCGACAGGGGATTGGCCCGCGGAAGCGGGCGAAGACGATTTTTCCATTTGGGACTAGTGACGCGAATACTCCCCGCGTGCTTGACGCTCGAAACTCGCGACGGGATAAGGGTGCGTTGGCACGACCTTAAACCCCAAAATCAGCCACTCACGTGACAGATCAGACGATTACCTCAGTATCCCGGGAACACCGGAAATTCAGGCCCTCGGCCGAGTTCAAAGCCCAAGCAAATCTTGGGAGTGATGCGGCTTACAAAAGGCTCTACGCCGAGTCTGTCAATAGCCCAGAAAAATTCTGGGGCCGGCAGGCGAAGGAATTCCTCACCTGGCGCAAACCCTTCAAGCGCGTGCTTGATTGGAAGCTGCCGCACGCAAAGTGGTTTGGGGGCGGTCAGTTGAACGTGGCCGAGAACTGCCTCGATCGGCACCTTGGCACGGCCCGCGAAAACAAGGCGGCGCTGATCTTCGAGGGCGAGCCGGGGGATGTCCGGACGCTGACCTACAAGCAGTTGCACCGCGAGGTCTGCCGTTTTGCCGCCGCGCTGGCGCGGCTCGGTCTGACCAAAGGTGACCGCGTTGCCATCTACATGCCGATGGTGCCCGAGGCGGTCGTGGCGATGCTCGCCTGCGCCCGGCTCGGCGCAATCCACACGGTGATCTTCGGCGGCTTCAGCTCCGAATCGATCAAAGATCGGGTCAACGACTGCCAGGCCAAGATGATCATCACGGCCGACGGCGGCTGGCGCCGCGGCAAGATCGTCGAGCTCAAGACCAACGTCGACCGCGCCGTGGCCGCCACGCCGAGCGTGGAACACGTCATCGTGCTGCGCCGCACCGGCCAGCCCGTGGAGATGACCGAGGGCCGAGATCGCTGGTGGCATGAATTTGTCGCCGACGTGCCGGCCGAGCACAAAGCCAAGGCTTTCGACAGCGAGCACCCGCTGTTCATTCTCTATACCAGTGGCTCGACCGGAAAACCGAAGGGCGTGTTGCACACCACCGCGGGCTACCTGCTCGGGGTGACGATGACGACGAAGCACGTCTTCGACCTGAAGGAGACCGACGTCTATTTCTGCACGGCCGACATCGGCTGGGTGACCGGCCACAGCTACGTCGTCTACGGTCCGCTCGCGAACGGCGCGACGGTCTTCATGTACGAGGGCGCCCCGAATCATCCGGAGCCCGACCGCTTCTGGGAAATGATCGACCGCCACGGGGTGACGATCTTCTACACGGCGCCGACCGCGATCCGCGCCTTCATGCGCTGGGGCGACGACTACGTGAAGCGCCACAGCCTGAAATCACTCCGGCTGCTCGGCTCCGTCGGCGAGCCGATCAATCCCGAGGCCTGGATGTGGTATCACAACCTGATCGGACAGAAACGCTGCCCGATCGTGGACACGTGGTGGCAGACGGAAACCGGCGCGATCATGGTCTCGCCGCTGCCCGGCATCACGCCGACCAAGCCCGGTTCGTGCACGCGGCCCTATTTCGGGGTCGTGCCCGTGATTCTGGACGAGAAGGGCGTCGCGGTGCCGAAGGGTTCCGGCGGACGGCTCTTCCTCGCGAAACCCTGGCCCTCGATGCTCCGCACGCTCTGGGGCGACGACGACCGCTTCAAGAAACAGTACTGGAGCGAACTGGAGGGTTATTACTTTGCCGGCGACGGCGCGCGTTTCGACGAGGACGGCTACCTCTGGGTGGTCGGCCGCATCGATGACGTGCTCAACGTCTCCGGTCACCGCATCGGCACCGCCGAGGTGGAGAGCGCGCTGGTGTCGCATCCCGCCGTCGCCGAGGCCGCCACCGTCGGCCGGCCCGATGCCCTGAAAGGCCAGGCGCTGGTGTGCTTCGTGACGCTGAAGAACGGTTTCATCGCGTCGCCGGTGTTGAAAGAGGCGATCCGCGCCCACGTCGCCAAGGAGATCGGCGCGCTCGCCCGGCCCGATGACGTGCGTTTCGCCGCCGGCCTGCCGAAGACCCGCAGCGGAAAAATCATGCGCCGCATCCTCAAGGAGATCGCCGGTGGCGGCGAAGTTAAGGGGGATACGACGACCCTCGAGGACTTCAGCGTGGTGGCCGCGTTGCAGGCCGAAGAGTAATCCGCCGTAGGAGGGGCTTTAGGCCCCGAAGGTTCGTTTCGCCCGACAATTGGTTTTTCACCGAACCATCGCGGGATAAACCCGCTCCGACCAATTCCGACCGACCGGCCTGGTCCCAAAAACCTATTGCTGGGGATGCAACTCCCCGGCTTCACTGGCGTCCTGTCACTATCATGCCGCGCGTCAGCC
>CAIYFD010000145.1 GCA_903925425.1 uncultured Opitutia bacterium
AGCAGGTCTATTTCTCCGACTTCGTCGTTCAGTAGGCGTGCCTGTCACCCCTCCGCGATGAGTGAAGTCCCGCCAGCCCCGGCCGCCGCCGAATTTCTCGACCAAAACGAGATCGACCGGCTCCTCGCGCAGAACGCGGCGGACACCCCGCCGGTCAAGACGCTGCTCCTGCGCGCGGACGGCCGGCGGGGTGATGGCAGCGCCGTCCCGGCCCGCGTTGAAGCGTACGACTTCCGCAATCCGGCGTTCCTCTCCGAGGTCGAACTGCGCCACCTCCGGCTCCTGCACGAGGACTTCGTCCGCTACCTTGGCGCCCGGCTTTCCCTTTTCCTGCGGATGGAGTTCGGCCTGAAGATGGCCAAGCTCACCACCGTCGCGTACTCCAAATTCACCGAGATGCTGCCGAGTCCGACGCACCTCTGCCTTTTCAAGGCCGAGCCGCTCAGCGGCGTAGGGATCGTCGACATGAGCCCGCGGCTCGCCCTCACCGTCGCCGACCGCCTGCTCGGCGGCCGCGGCCACTCCGTCAAGGCCGACCGTTACCTCACCGAGATCGAGGTCACCCTCGTGGAGGACATCATCCGGCTCATCCTCGAAGAGTGGTGCGGTCAGTGGAAATCCGAGCGCGACCTCCATCCCGTGATCCTCGGCCACGAGAACAACGGCCGTTTTCTCCAGACCTCGCCCAAGGATGCGATCGTCCTGGCCCTGACGCTCGAGGCGAACTTCGGCGACTGCTCCGAGCAGATCCAGCTCGGCGTGCCCTATTACACCATCGAGCCGCTGGTGAAGACCATGCAGGCCCGCCGGCAGAAGGACGCTGCCGTGGCCACCGTTGAGCGCCAGGCGTCGTGGCGGAAATCCTACGACCAGATCACGATGCCGGTCCGCGCCCAGTGGGACGCGCTGGAACTCTCGCTCCGCGAGCTCGCCAGTCTGCGCGCCGGCGACGTGATCGAGTTGCCTGCCGGCCTGATGGAGCAGACGCAGGTGCTCCTCAACGGCGCCCCCAAGTTTATCGGCACCATCGGGCTCGATTCCGACCGCGTCGCCGTCCAGCTCACCCGCAAGATTCCCGCGCAACCGGAGGAAGATTCCCATGGCAAATCTGATGGAAGAAAAAGCGCTTGATGTCGTACTCGACGTTAAGGTGAAGGTCACCGTGCAGCTCGGCTCGTCCGTGCTGCCGATGCGCGACGTGCTCGAGCTCGCCGCGGGCTCCGTGGTGCAGCTCACGCAGCACGCGAGCGACCCGGTGGGACTCTACGTCAACGACAAGCTCGTCGCCTACGGCGAGGTCGTCGTGGTTGAGGACAATTTCGGCATCAAGCTCACCGAGCTCGTCGGCAGCGCGAAACCGTGATGATCACGGTTTCCAGAGGCCAGCCGTCGGAGGCCAGAGGACAGCCCGATCCCGGTAGGGCGGCGACTCCGTTCGCCGCCGTGTCCGTCCGTGTGCCCGGCGGTGAGCGGAATCACCGCCCTGCCATGTTGTCCGTCCTCCGCCATCTGTCCTCTGTTCTCTGCCTTCTGGGGCTCATGGTGAGCGCCCGCGCCGCCGAGCCGGCCGCCAAGGACGATCCGGTCATTGTCCCCCGGACCGCCGGGGTCGGCGAGCCGGCCGCCGCGGGACGCACGGGCGGCACCAGCCCGGTCCTGCTCGTGGTGGCCAGCGGAGCCGCCGCGGCGGGTGGCTGGCTGCTCTGGCGCCAGCGTCGGGCGCCGGGCGGATTGGCCGGCCGCGAGGCGCGCAAGCTGGCCGTGGTGGAGAGCCGCGGGCTTGGCAACCGCCAGTATCTTGTCGTGGCGGACTACGACGGGCAGATATTCCTGCTTGGGGTCTGCCCCGGCCGGATCGAGCTGCTTTCGGAGCTGGGTGCGCGCGCTGGGGAACGGGAGACGGGCGCGTGAGATCAGATTCCAAAGTCCCGATTGCAGATTTCCGATCCGGTAGGGCGGCGAATCCGGTCGCCGCCGCGTTTGGCTCCGTGCCCGGCGGTGCGCGGAGTCACCGCCCTACCGGCGGATTGCTCCGTCCTCTGGTCTCCGTCCTCTGTCTTCTGACGCTGGCGTCACTGGCGCCCGCAGCCTCCGCGCAGACGGCGAGCCAGCCAAACGCTGTCCTGACGCCCGCTTCCTCGACGGTGCTGCCACCGGCCCCGGGCACGGTGACGGGTGCCGCGGCGATGCCGGCGCCTGCCGCCAGGTCGGCGGATCCCCTGCGCCTCTCGATCAACCTCGAGGGGGCGGAGCAGCCCGGCCAGATGAGCGTGGCCGTGCAGATCGTGCTGCTGATGACGCTGCTCGCGGTTGCGCCCTCGCTGGTGCTGCTGATGACAAGTTTCACGCGCATTGTGATCGTGCTGGGTTTCGTGCGCACCGCGCTCGGCGTGCCCAGCGCGCCGTCGAACCAGATCATCGTCGGCCTCTCGCTCTTCCTCACCTTCTTTATCATGGGCCCGGTCTTCGAGCGCGTGCAGCAAGACGCGCTGCAGCCCTACCTCGACGGCAAGATGACCTCGTCCGTTGCGCTGGACAAAGCCTCGCTCCCGCTGAAGGAGTTTATGCTGAAACAGACCCGGACGCGGGACCTGGAGTATTTTCTCGAGCTCGGCGGTTTCGGGCCGACAGCCGTGTCGGCGATCCCGCTGCGGGTTGTGGTGCCGGCCTTTGTGATCAGCGAGCTGCAGTCGGCCTTCCAGATGGGCTTCCTGCTTTTCCTGCCGTTCCTCGTGATCGATTTCCTCGTGTCGTCCATCCTGATGGCGCTCGGCATGATGATGATGCCGCCGAACGTCGTCTCGCTGCCCTTCAAGCTCCTGCTTTTTGTCCTCGTGGATGGCTGGCACCTGATTGTGCAGTCGCTGGTGCAGAGCTTCGCGACCTAGCTCGAAGCTCGTTGAAGTGGAAAGTTGAAGTTGAAGCAAAATCCAGCAACCCGGCGGCGCCGTCCGATCTCTCTTAAACTTAATCTTCCAACTTCAACTGTTCATTATGAACCCGGAACTCGCGATCGATTTCTTCAAGACCACGGTGGTCTTCTCGCTCTACATGGTGGCGCCGTTCCTCGGCGTGCTGCTGGTGGTCGGCCTGGTGGCCAGCCTGATCCAGTCGGTGACCTCGATGCAGGAGCAGACGCTGACTTTTGCGCCCAAGCTGCTCGCGCTGGCCGGGCTGGCGCTGTTGCTGGCGCCGTGGCTGCTGCGTTCGCTGACGGAGTTCACGGTCACGATCTTCTCGCGCATCGCGACGCTGGCGCATTGATCCAGAGGCCAGAGGTCAGAAGCCAGAGGTCAGAAAACAGACAACCGAGCCTCGGGTCCGGATTCCGTCCTCCGCCTTCCGCCCTCTGCCCTCCGACGATATGACCACCGCCTACCTGCTGACCTGGATGATGGTGTTCCTGCGCGGGCTGGGGATGATCCTGCAGATGCCGACGATGGCGAATCATCCGCTGCCGATTCCGGTGCGGGTGGCGCTGGGGGCGATGTTGGCGACGTTGCTGGTCGGGCTGGTGCCCGAGGCGCACGTGCCTGCGAATTATCTGGGGCTCGCGCTGGCGGCGGGCGGCGAGGTGCTGCTGGGACTGGCCCTGGGCTTTGTTTCACGCCTGACCTTTGCCGCGGTGGAGATGGCGGGGCGGATGATCTCGTCGGAGATCGGCCTCGCGGGGGCCCCGGGCTTTGGGGCGCCCGAGATGGCCTCGGAGCCGTTGGCGGCATTTTTGTCGGCGCTCGCGGTGCTGCTTTTTTTTCTGCTCGGCGGGCATTTTATGCTGCTGACGGCCTTCGCCAAGAGCTTCCGGTTCGCCGGGCCGGGGGCACCGGCGCTGGGCGGCGGAGCGATGGAGGACCTGATCCGCGGCACGGGCAGGGTGGTGGAGCTCGGCCTGCGCATCGCGGCGCCGTTCATCGCGCTGAACTTTCTCGTGACGCTCGCCTTTTCGGTACTGGGCCGGGCGGTGCCGAAGATGAACGTGTTCATCCTGAGTTTTTCGACCCGGGCCTTGCTTGGGTTGGGTCTGTTGGCCGGTTCCGGCACGCTCCTCGCGCGCTACCTCTACACCGAGTTTGACCAGCTGCCGCTGCGGCTGCTGGAGATCCTGCCCGGGAGATGAGCGGAAGGACGAGGTTTCAAGAGCCACGCGGCAAGGGCAGGATCCACGCTCAACCACGGGGATTCTGATGCGCCACCCCTGCCTCGGCGCGTGGGCGGGCCCACGCCTCGGCGCGGTCCCGGCAATTTTTTCCTAAAGTTTTTACAACGCCGAAGGAAAGCGCGCGTGCGTCGGGCGTGATAGTTTTAAGTCGTTGGAGACTGCCGGTTAGCGGGGGCAGGAAAGGCCTTGGCATCGGCGTTGCATAAGGGCCGGCGCGCCATGGCCGAACACGACCAAGATTCAAAGACGGAGAAGCCCACCGACAAGCGGCTGGGGGAGGCGCATGATCGCGGGCAGTTCGCGAAAAGCCCCGAGATCACGGTGGTGTTCACGCTCGCGGCCA
>CAIYFD010000146.1 GCA_903925425.1 uncultured Opitutia bacterium
CGTCTCAGGCCTGACCGACATGGACGCGATCTCGCTTTCCATGGCGGGAAATCATTCTGCCGGGCCGGTAACCCTGAAACTGGCGGCGCAGGCGATCGTCCTCGCCGCCGTCGCCAATTCACTCATGAAGGCCGGCCTGGCCTTTGCCCTCGGCGCCCCGTTGCTCCGGCGGCATGTGGTCGTGGTGCTGTCCCTTACCGCGCTCGCCGGCGCGGGTTGGCTGGTGCTCGGGTGAGCAAAATTTCAGAGTTCAGAGTTGGGAGTTCAGGGTCCGATGGTCGATCCCATGATTTCCGCGGATCGGCTCCAAACTCTGAACGCTGAACTCCGAACTCTGAACGAATTCAGCCCCGCGCGAGCTTGTACTCGACGGCGTCGCGCAACGCGTCCCAGGAGGCGTCGATGATGTTGTCGTTCACCCCGACCGTGCCCCAGATGGACTTCCCGTCGCCGCTCTCGATCAGCACGCGGGTCCGCGCGCCGGTGCCCTGGCTGCTCTCGAGGATGCGGACCTTGTAGTCGCGCAGGATCATTTCGCTCAACTGCGGGTAGGTCGGCTCGAGGGCCAGGCGCAGGGCCTTGTCGAGTGCACCGACCGGGCCCGAGCCCTCGGCGACGGTGTGCACCGACTTGCCGTTGACCTTGAGCTTCACGGTCGCCTCGGCCGAAAGGCCGTTCGCCGTGCGCTCGATGATCACGCGGTAACCCTCGACCTCGAAGAAGCTGCGGCGCTGGCCGAGGTTCTTCGCCATCAGGAGCCGGAGCGAGGCGTCCGCCGCCTCGAACTCATAGCCACGGAACTCCAGTTCCTTCAGCTCCTCGATCAGGCCCTTCAGCTCCGGCGACTTCTCGTCGAGCTCGAAACCAAGCTCGCGGGCCTTGATCACGATGCTGCTGCGCCCGGCCATGTCGGAGACCAGCACGCGGGTGCGGTTGCCGACCTGGGCCGGGTCGATGTGTTCGTAGCTGCGGGCCACCTTCTGCGCGGCATTGGCGTGGAGGCCGCCCTTGTGGGCGAAAGCCGACTGGCCGACGAAGGGCGCCTTCGGGTCCGGCCGCAGGTTGGCGAGCTCGTCGAAGAAGAGCGACAGCTCGCGGAGCTGGCCGAGGTGCGGCGCGCAGTGCGCGGTGCGGCCCATCTTGAGAAAGAGGTTGGGCAGGATGGTGGTGAGGTTGGCGTTGCCGACCCGCTCCCCGTAGCCGTTCATCGTGCCCTGCACGAGGCAGGCGCCAGCCTCGAGGCCGGCGAGCGAGACCGCGACACCGAGGCCGCTGTCGTTGTGGCAGTGCACGCCGACCTTGTCGCCGCCGAAGCGGGCGACGGCGGCCGCGGTGATCCGGGCCACCTCGGGCACGAGCTTGCCACCGTTGGTTTCACAGAGCGTGAGGTTGCTCGCGCCGCCCCGGGCCGCGGCGTCCAGCGTGCGCAGCGCGTAGTCGGAATCGGCGAGATAACCGTCAAAGAAGTGCTCGGCATCGTAGACCACCTCGCGGCCCTGGGCGACGAGGTAGCGGATGGAGTCTTCGATCATCGCGAGGTTTTCCTCGGGAGTGGTCCGCAGGATCTCGGTGACGTGCAGCAGCCAAGTCTTCCCCACAAGCGTGAGCACGGGCATGCCGCTGTCGAGGAGGGTGCGCAGCTGCGGATCCTCCGACGCCTTGGCCCCGGCGCGGCGGGTCGAGCCGAAGGCCGCGAGGCGCGCATGCTTCAGGCGCAGGTTCTTCGCCTCCGCGAAGAAGGCGATGTCGCGGGGATTGGAGCCGGGGAAGCCGCCCTCGATGTAGTCCACGCCGAACTGATCGAGCTTCTCTGCGATCCGGAGTTTGTCGGCGACCGAGAACGAGATGCCCTCGCCCTGCGTGCCGTCGCGGAGCGTGGTGTCATAGATCTTCACTGCCTGGCTGGTGGATTTCATGGTGATCGAAAAGGCGTTCCCGCGGATTACGCGAATCAGTGCGGATGTCTGGTTCCGGCTGATCCGCGTCCGTCTGTGCTATCCGCGGTTAGTTTTGGTGTTGGGTTCTGGAAAAAACAAAACCCCGGGGGTGATCCCGGGGTCTTCAGAGTGGTCGGTTTGGCTTTCGCTTATGCCGCGTCTCCGTGCCCCGGGGGGAGGCTCGTAATGATAATCGCAATGGCGATGATCGGGGAGGCGGACATGAGGCTGCCAGCAAAGCCAGGAACGGCAGTTTGTCCACGCGATTTTCCAGCCCGGATCTAGCCGGTCCGGGCTCCGCCCACTTTTCACCTATTAGATGAAATTTGGGCGAAGCCCGCACAGTCTCGTCAGGCCTGAGGGGCTTTGCTTTGGTTCTTGCCGCCTCGAATCGGGGCCCGTTCGCTTTTCCTCCCATGAGCACTCCCGCCCCCGCTGAAAACGCCATCATCAAGACCTCCTACGGTGAAATGACCGTCTCGTTCTGGCCCGACGTGGCCCCGAAGACCGTCGAGAACTTCAAGAAGCTCGCCCGCGAGGGCTTCTACGATGGCACGGCGTTCCATCGCATCATCAAAGGCTTCATGATTCAGGGCGGCTGCCCGAACACGAAGAAGGACGGCAAGGGCATGGCCGGCACCGGCGGCCCCGGCCATTCCGTCAAGGCCGAGTTCAACGCCAAGCCCCACGTGCGCGGCGTGCTCTCGATGGCCCGCTCCTCCCATCCCGATTCCGCCGGCAGCCAGTTCTTCGTCTGCCACGGCGACGCCCGCTTTCTCGATAACCAGTACACGGCCTTCGGTACCCTGATCGCCGGCGACGACGTCCTTGATCGCATCGCCACGGTCCCGACCACGGGCAGCGAAAAGAGCACGCCGATCGACCGCATCGAGGTGGTGAGTGTCCGCCTCGTGCCGGCAGCCTGATCGGTCCCCGGCCGGAACCATCCCGGAGGCCGCCCGCGGACTTGCGCCGCCGGCGGCCCGCCCTACCCTAGGCCTGCATGCTGGATTTCCTCTCGGCCCGCGGCTGGCTCTGGTCCGCCGCATTTTTCTACCTCGCTGTCTTCACGGCCGGGACCGTGGGCCTGCTGCGGCACGGTCGGCGCGCCAGCAACCTGACGTATGCGCTGATGGTGATCGGCTATGCCTTGCAGCTCGCCGGCCTCTCCTTGCGCGGCAAGGAGGTCGGGGGCTGCCCGCTCGGCAACCAGTTTGAGATCTTCCAGTTCACAGCCTGGTCCGCGACCACGCTCTACCTCATGGTGGGCGTCACGTTCCGCTCCAGCATGCTCGGCTACTTCACTGGCTGCCTTGCCGCCGTGCTGTCGCTGATCTCGCTCGCAGTGCCGGCGTGGGACGCCACCCGCTCGAGCAAGCTCTTCGGCGGCAACCCGTGGATCGAGTTCCACGCGGCGCTGGCCCTCTTCAGCTACGGCGTCTTCGCCCTGCTGGCCCTGACCTCGGTGATGTTCCTGTTCCGCAACTACTCGCTGAAGGTGAAGCGCGTCGGCGGCTGGTTCTCCTTCCTGCCATCGATCCTCGAACTCGAGGTCATCGGCCTGCGCTTGCTGGTGGCGGCCGTGGCGATCCTGACCGCCTCGCTGGCGGTCGGCTCCGTCTGGTGGCTGCGCGACACCGCCACGGCCGACGTGGGCAAGATCCTCGTCACAGTGGCCGTCTGGGCCGCGGCCCTGTTGGTCCTCGGGCTGCGTCTCGCCAGCCTCCTGCTTGCCCGACGTTTCGCGTGGGCCTGCCTCGCCCTGTTCGGCGCCGCGTTGCTTTCGCTCGGGCCCGTGGACTCCAGCCGGCATCAGCCCACCCCCAAGGTCGCCACGACGGTGCCCGTGCCATGAGCCAGCCCAATGTCTTTGTCATCGGGGCCACCCACCACGTCGCGCCGATCGCGGTGCGGGAAAAGCTCACGCTGAATGCGGAGCAGTCCGCCGCGCTGCAGCAGGACCTCGCCGGGATCACGGGCCTGAAGGAATTCACGGTCATCAGCACCTGCAACCGGATCGAGATCTACGGCGTCGCCGCCTCCTCCGAGGTCGCCGCGGCGGTGCAGGCCGCCTTCTGCCAGCGCCAACGTTTCGCCGCCGCCGAGTTTGAGCAGTTCCGCCTCGTGCTGCGCGACCAGTCGGCCGTCGGGCACCTGCTCGAGGTCGCCGCGGGGCTCGACTCCCAGATGCTCGGTGAAACGGAGATCTTCGGCCAGGTGAAGGGCGCCTACGCGGCCGCCCAAGAGCGCGGCGTAACCGGGCCGGTTCTCAACCGGATTTTCCAGAAGGCCTTCCAGTCGGCCAAGCTGGCGCGCAGCCAGACGGGCATCACGGAAGGTCAGGTCAGCGTGGCAAACGTGGCCGTGGAGCTCGCCGCGAACATCTTCGGCGACCTCGAAAAGACCCGCGTGCTGCTCCTCGGCGCGGGTGACATCGGCGAGAAGACCGCCAAGGCCTTTCGCAGCCGCGGTGCCGGCAGCCTCGTCGTCACCAGCCGGCGCATGGAGCGCGCGATGGAACTCGCCTCCGAGCTGGGCGCCACCGCCCTGCCCTTCGGCCAGCACGAGAGCCGCCTCGCCGAGTTCGACATCGTCGTCGGCTCGACCTCCGCACCTGACACCGTGGTCTCGGCCGCGGCCACCACCGCCGCGATGCGCCAACGGCCGGCGCGACCGCTCTTCTTCATCGACCTCGCCCTGCCGCGCGACATCGACCCGAAAGTCGCCGCCCTGGAGAATGTCTTTCTCTACAACCTCGACGATCTGGCCCGGATCGCCTCCGAGAACCTCGCGGCCCGCACCGCTGAGATCGCGAAATGTCGCGCGCTGCTAGGCGGCCGCGCCGAGGCGCTCTGGCGGCACATTGAGCCCAAGCTGAACGGTGCCCCGGGCAGCGCTTCCGGTGTGTACGAGCCGGGCGGACAGCCTTCGCCATAGGCCCGATCAGCCCGATGGGCCCTCTGGGGCCTATGGCTGATCCGACCCCCTAAGCCGTATTCAGCGCGTGGTGGGCGCGCACCAGCGCCCACTCCAGCTCCCGGATATCGATCGGCTTCGTGACGTAATCGTCCATGCCGGCCGCGAGGCAAGTGTCGCGATCGCCCTCCATCGCATTCGCCGTCACCGCGATGATCCACACCCGATCCGGCCGGCCGGCCGCGCCCGCGCGAATCCGCCGGGTGGTCTCGATCCCATCCAGCCCCGGCATCTGCACGTCCATCAGGATGATGTCATAATGCTGCCGGCGCACCGCCTCGATGGCCTCAATGCCGTCACCGGCAACATCCGGATGGTAGCCGAGCTTCTTGAGCATCAGCAGCAGGACCTTGAGATTCACCTTGTTGTCCTCGGCCACGAGCACGCGCTCCGAATGCCGCGCGGCCGCCACGCGCGGCACAAACGGCGTCGCCGACTGCGCCGCCGCGACCGAGCGAGCCTGAAAAAGCCGGGCGAGCGCATCGAGCACTTGGGAAGGCTTGGCCGGCTTGGCCAGGCACTCGGCAAACATGCCAGGGTCGGCCAGCTGGTCGCGTTGGCCCGCATGGCAGAGCAGGATCACCGGCAGGGGCGCCGGGAGCTTCAGCCGCACGATCGCCCGCGCCAGCGCCGCCCCGTCCATCACCGGCATCTGCATGTCGACAATCGCGACATCAAACTGCTTGCCGCCCTCCAGCAGAGCCTGGGCCTCGGCCCCCGACTCGGCCCCCTGCGGCGCCATGCCCCAGCGGGTGACCAGCCCCCCGAGGATCCGCCGGCTCGTGGCATTGTCATCGACGATCAGCACCCGCAGTCCGGCAAGCACCCCGCGCGCCCCGTCCGCCGGCGCCGGCCGCGGGCGTTCCGTGACTGCATCGGTCGCGATCGTGAAATGAAACGTCGAGCCCTGGCCCAGCACGCTCTCCACCCACATCGCGCCGCCCAGCAACTCGGCCAGCCGCTTGCTGATCGCCAGCCCGAGTCCGGTGCCGCCGAACCGTCGGGCCGTCGATGCTTCCAGCTGCGAGAAGGATTGGAACAGCCGCGGCATGGACTCGGGCGCAATGCCGATGCCGGTGTCGCGCACCGTGAAGCGCAGCTCGATCCGCCCATCCGGCCGCGCCGCCGAGCGCACGCCCAGGACCACTTCGCCCCGGAGGGTGAACTTGACGGCATTGCTGATGAGATTGACGAGGATCTGCCGCAGCCGCGCCGGGTCGCTCCGCACCTCGTGCGGCACGTGTTCATCGATCTCGTAGAGGAGATCGAGATGCTTTTCGGCCGACTTTGGCGCGAGCAGGTCGAGGGCCGATTCCAGACAGGCGCGCAGCTCGAACGTCTCCTGCTCCAACTCGAGCTTTCCGGACTCGATCTTCGAGAAGTCGAGGATCTCGTTGATGATCGTAAGCAGCGCATCGCCGCTCTGCCGGATCGTTTCCACATAGTCGCGCTGATCGCGGGTTAAAGGCGAGTCGGCCAGCAGGCTGGTCATGCCGATCACCCCGTTCATCGGCGTGCGGATCTCGTGGCTCATCATCGCCAGGAACTGGCCCTTGGCCTGGTCGGCCCGGGTGGCGGCTTCCATCGCGCGCCGGAACTCCTCGGACTGCCGCTTGCGCTCGGTGATGTCGATCTGCAGGCCCATGTAACCGGTGATCGCACCGCCGGAGTCGCGTACCGGCTGCACGTCGAGTTC
>CAIYFD010000147.1 GCA_903925425.1 uncultured Opitutia bacterium
ATCCCGCTGGAACAGGTCGAGCGCGAGTTGCCGTCATGGGTCATCAGCTAGCGCTCACGCCGTCGGCCCGCGCCGACCTGCGCGATATTGTCCGCTACATCTCGCTCGATGCGCCCGGCCGGGCCGTCGACTTCGGACAATTCCTCGTCAGCCACGTCCGGCGGCTGGCCGAGCACCCCGAAATGGGCCGGGTCGTACCCGAGTTCGCCGATCCCGCCCTGCGTGAGATCGTTGTCCGGCCTTATCGCGTGATCTATCGGATCGATGCCCGGGAAGAACGGATCGATGTCGTCCGCTTCTGGCACGCCGCGCGTGGAATTCCGGGAGTTAAGTAGACGCTGCGACCTGGGTCGCCGACGACGCGCGCCATCCTCCGTTATTTCTACGGCCTCTTGTAAAACAAATCCGCCCTTCGGTGTGTTCTGTGTATTCCGTGGGCCACAAATGATCGCGGCCGGCTCGTCGAGCCAGCCTTACCACTCAACCCATCGCGGCTGAGGCACCGCCTCAGCCCTACCTCCGCACCATCCGCGTAAATCCGTTAAATCCGCGGTTAAAACGGATCGGGAAATTAGCGCCGGGACCAGATGCGCAGTGACGCGAGCAGAAAGCTCTCGAGCACGGCGGACTCGTTCAGGTTGAGGTGGAGCAGGCCCGTGTCCTGCTCCAGCTTCGCAATCGAGGCGGCGAGGGCGCGGCTTTCGCTGCGGGCGGATTCGGCTTCGCCGCCGGTGATCTTCGTCAGGGCGAAGGTCCGGGTGGCCCGGGAAATCTCCGCGAAAAGCCGGGCGCGGATACCCTTGGCGATGCCGATCTCTACCGCTTCCTGCTCGTCGTCGTTCAACTCGGCGGGCAGGCGGGCCTTCTCGATCTCCCAGGCTGCCTTGGTGGCGCTCTCGAGGATGGTTCCAAAGCGGGCCACGAGTCCGTAGATGCTCATCACGTAGTCGCCCACGGCGCCGCGGGCGGTCGAGGGCTGGGAAATGCGTCCGAGCCAGCCGGCGTAGTCGGCCAGCCAGTCGGTCCAGCCTTCGGCGGCGATGTTGGTGGCGACGGATGGAAACCGAAAATGCAGCACGCGGCTCCGGATCGTCGGCAGCAGGGCGTACGGCCGGGTGGTGAGCAGCAGCAGGGTGGTGTGGGCCGGCGGTTCCTCGAGGGTCTTGAGGAAGATGTTTGCGGCGGCGGTGTTCATCCGGTCGGCCTCGTGGATGATCGCTACCTTGTGGCCGGCGACGGCGGACGTGACCTGCACCTTTCCGATAAGCGCGCGGGTGGCGTCGGCCGAGATCTGGCGCATCTTCCCGGCCGGGCGGAGCTGGAAGAGATCGGGATGTCCGCCGGAGGTCTCTGATGGACGAAATCCGGCGCCGGCGCCGGGCCGGTGCAGCAGGCGGTCGGCGATGGCGAGGGCCACGGCCTCAAGCGTCGGCAAGTCGTCGCCATGGAGCAGGAGACTGTGCGAGAGGCGGTCGCGCGCGATGGCCTGCTCGATGACCGAG
>CAIYFD010000148.1 GCA_903925425.1 uncultured Opitutia bacterium
GGTCGTACCCGCGATCCTGCTGGCGGCCGCGGCCGGCCGTCGCCCGCCGTCGCGGTGGAGAGCCGATCTCTTCCGGCTCGCGGGTCTTGGCCTGGGCATGGCCGGTTGTCTGCTCGCGCTGGTGGTGCCGCTGGCGCGGGCCTCGCCGGTGCTGACGACGGTGTCGTTGGGTAGCTGCGACGCCGCGGACTACGCGGCCGGCGCGCGGGTCTTGATGGAGGTCGCGCGCGGCGCCCGCGGGGGGGTCCTCGGCCAGGTGGAGGTGGTGCAGGTGATGTCGGTGGACAACTTTTTCGACTTCTGGCTTCGACTGAACCACTTCACGCCCTCGGCGTTGATCGCGCTGGCGGGCTCGGTGCTCGGACGCGCGCCGTTTGAGCTCACGAGCCTGCTCACGGCGGTGCTGGCGGTGACGGTGATGCCGGTGGTGTTCTGGATCGCCCGGGCCGGTTTGCGCTACGGATCGCGGGAGAGCCTGTGGGTGGCGGTGATCTATGGGATCAATCCGCTGACGTGGTACGCCGTCTATCACGTGGCGATGGGGCAGTTGCTCGCGGCGCAGGCGATCGGGGTGCTGACCTGGGTTGGGCTCGAGGTCTGGCGGCGCGGTGCGGCATACCAGACGGGGCTGCGCTGGGCGGGCGTGCTGGCCTGCGCCTACGTGCTGATTCTCGGCAGCTACAACTTTATCCTCCTTGTGGCGCTCGTGCCGTTGGTGGCGTTTGCCGGCGGGCAGGTGGTCTGGAACGGGGGCTGGTGGCGTTTCGGAAAATGGATCCTGTTGATGCTCGCCCCGCTCGGGCTGGCCGCGCTCCTGCAATGGGAACGGGTCGCGGGGCTCGCGGAGCGGCTCGCGCTCTTCCGGACGTATGACTTCGGCTGGGCGATCCCGGGGCTCTCCCCGGAGGGCTGGCTGGGACTGGTCGCGGCGCCGGCGCTCTCTGCGTTCGCCGGCCCGGTCCGGTGGCTGCTGGCCGCGGTGGTGGTCGGGGCCTTGGGCGCGACCCTCATCCAGACCCGCCGGACGCGCCCCGGTCAGTCCTTTCTCGCCCTGAGTCTCTGTGTGCCGGTGCTGATCGGCTACGGCTACCTGCTCCTGCGCGGAAAGATGCTCGGCACGAACGCCAGCTACGACGCCTACAAGCTGCTGTCGGTGTTTTACCCCGGCATCCTCGCGGCGCTCTGTGTCTGGCTCGGCCCGGTCGAAAACCGGCGGATGCGTGACGTGAAGTGGGTCATGCTGATCCTGGTCTCGGCGCTCAACCTCGGCGTGGCCTACCGGTTCGCGCGCCGGATGGAGCAGCCGCCGCTCATCGTGGACCAGAACCTCGCGCAGATCCGGGAGATCGAGGGGCGCCCGGAGGTGGACTCGGTCAACCTGCTGAACGACGACATGTGGTCGCGCCTCTGGGCGAACGGCTTTCTCCTGCGGAAGCCGCAGTATTTCCTTTGGCACACCTACGAGGGCCGGCTCAACACCGAGCTCCGCGGCGGCTGGGACCTGAACTCCGGCGTGATCACCCTCAAGCTGCCTGCGCCGGGGAGCCTCCGGCTCAACCCGGCGGTGACCCTGGTATCGACCCGCAGCGACCATTTCCTGCGCGTCCGGCCGGGCGAGGGCTGGTACGAACCCGAGCAGGAAGCCGTGACCGCGCAGCGCTGGCGCTGGATGAAGGACCGCGCGGTGATCGAGGTCGACAATCCGCAGCCGGGACCGCTGCACGTGCGCTGGCAGGTGCTCGGCATCGACACCCTCGCGCCGCGCGACGTGGAGCTCTGGTCCGCGGGGGAGAAACTCAATTCGGTCCGCGTCAACCCGCGCCGGGCCGGCACGCTCGTGCAGGAGACAGTGGTTCCGCCGGGACACTCGTACATCGAGTTGAGGACACCGCAGCCGCTCACCGTGCCTGCCGGAGGAGACACCCGCCGGTTGGGGCCGATGATCCACGGCATCGAGGTCGAGGTCCTGCCCTGAGGCCGGCCCCGGGCCCGCTCAAGGTTCGTACTGCCGCACCTGGGTGACGGCGGGCCGGCGCAGCTGGCCGGGCAGGGGGAGCTGCAATTCGCCGATGCCGGCATCGAACAGCAGCCGGCGCTGCTCTGGGGACAGGCCCGGCTGCAGCACCGCGGTACGGTAATCCTCGTAACGGTACCAAAGGTCCTGGCGATCCATCGTGTCCTCGTAGTTCTCGAGGAATTGGTCGACCTCCCGGTCACGATCGGGACCTGCCGGGGTGCGGAACATGGCGCCGATGGCCTCGCGGACCGCGGCCTCCTTGCGGGTGAGGGCCTCGGCCCGCTTGACGGTGTCCGCCTGGTAATCGCGGATGATCTGGTTGGCGGCCTGGACCCGCTCGGGGCGCTGGCCACGGGTGTTGAGGCGGATGCTCAGGATGTCCTTGCCGGATTCGTCCTTGGTGGAGCGGGCGCTCTGGATGGGCACGACGTTGGACACGGCGGCCAGCATGGA
>CAIYFD010000149.1 GCA_903925425.1 uncultured Opitutia bacterium
CATCGCCCACACGAAACCGCTCTGTTCGTGCTCGATGTTGCCGTCGCGGTTGAGGCCGACGCCGGTGTAGAAAATCTCCTTCTTGTCGGCGACGCCGTCGTTATCGGTGTCGGTGTAGAGGTAAAGATTGTCGTCGTGCGTGACGTTTACAAGGACCCGGCCCTTGTCGAGGGGCACCACGGCGCGCGGGGCGGTGATGTTGTCGATGAAGACCGTGTGCTTGTCGAAGACGCCGTCGCCCTTGGTGCTTTCAAAGAGGCTGATGCGGTTGAGCGGCTCGTACTCCTTCGTGCCGAGGTCATCCAGCATGTAGCTGCGCATCTCGCCGACGTACATGCGGCCGTTGCCGTCGAACTCGATGAAGGTGGGCTGCTGGATGGCGGGATCCGAGGCCACCAGTTCCATGCGGTAGCCCGGAGGCATCACGAAGCCCTTCAACTGTTCGGCGGGCGTCTTGGCGAGAATGGGCTCGCGCGGGCCGAAGTCGGCATCACCGGCGTCGTTACCGCCGCGACCGCCGCGACCGCCAGCGCCGCCGCCGAAGCCACCGGCTCCGCCAGCACCGCCGCGTGCACCTGCGCCCGCGCCACCGCGAGCGCCAGCCGCCGCCGCCGGATCAGCCGGGAGCGTTGCGGCCGCGCCGGGCGCGACCACGGCAGCGCCTTGGACGGGAGCGGCTGCCGGAGCAGGAGCCTGAGCCCGCAACGTCGGGGCGATGATCAGGCCGAGGAGAGTTGAGCAGGCGAGGGTGGAGTACAGGAGGGTACGCTGGTGGGTATTCATAATCAGGCCGAGGTTGGGGACGGGTAAACAAGTCAGCCGCCGGAGGTATCGGCGGAGGGGGATGGGTGCAGGAGCAACAGCCTTTCCGGAGTCCGAGTCAAAGGTGTTGTCTGCTTTTCAGCCCCAAAACTCCTGGCGGGGTGCAATCTTTCGCGCTCACGGTGTTCTTTTACAAAGAGCCGGGGATTAGAACCAAAGACGATTGGTGGAGCGGGGTGAGCGGCCCTCAACACCCGATCAGGTTTTGAACGCGGATTACACGGGCGCATTGGGGTAGGGCTGGCTCGACGAGCCGGCCGCGATTGAGGGAAGAATCGACCCAACCCTGCCTCGGAATCGGCGGACGGGACGGAATCATCGCGGCTGACTCACCGAGTCAGCCCTACCCACTGACCCCGCGTTACGTGTAATCTCTCCGCAGGTTGCTTGGCAGGAGGCCGAGTTCCTCGCGGTACTTCGCGACGGTGCGGCGGGCGATGTTGATGCCCTTCTCCTGCAGCTTGGCGACGAGGTCCTGGTCGCTCAGGGGCTTGGCGGTGTCCTCAAGGTCGATCAGCTCGCTGATCATTTCCTTCACGCTTTTGTTCGAGACGGAGGCGCCGCTGTCGGCCTTGTAGCCGGGAGTGAAGAAAAACTTCATGTCGAACACACCGTGCGGCGTGCGGATGAACTTGTTCGCGATCGCCCGGCTCACCGTCGTCTCGTGCACGCCGACGGCGTCCGCGATCTTTGTCATGGTCAGCGGCTTCAGGTGCGAGACGCCGTGCTCGAAGAACTCACCCTGCACCTTCAGGATCTCGCGCGTGATGCGCTCGATCGTCTGCTGCCGCTGCTCGATCGAGTTGATCAGGAACTTGCCGGACCGGATGCGCTCCCGGAGGTAGTCGCGCTCCTCGCGGGTCAGCGTGCCCTTCGCGATCATCTCCCGGTAGGTGTTCGAGATCCGGAGGCGCGGGATGTAGTCGCTGTTCAGGCTCACGGCCCACTTGTCGCCGTCCTTCTCGATCGTGACGTCGGGCACGACGATCCGGTTGCTGTCCTCGGCGAAACGGCGGCCCGGTGCGGGATCGAGCGCGCCGATTTCCTCGATCGCGACCTGCACATCGTCGGTGTCGGCGCCGAGCTTGCGGGCGAGTTCCGGGATGCGGCGGCGGGAAAGGAGCTCGAAGTGGTCGCGGATGATGCGGCCGGCCATGGTCTCGCGGCGCCCCTTGGCGCCGAGCTGGAGCAGGAGGCATTCCTCGAGGTCGGTGGCGCCGATGCCCGCCGGCTCAAAGGTCTTCAGGATCTTGGCGGCCTCCTGCACGACGGGCAGGGGGAGGCCGGCCTGGAGTGCGACATCGTTGGGCGTCTGCGTGAGGAAGCCGCGGTCGTCGAGTCCGCCGACGAGATGCTTGATGGCCTCGAGCGTGGGGGCATCGAGGTCCGCGAGCTCGGCCTGCTGCATCAGGTGCTCCTGCAGCGAGGTCTCGGTCACGAGTGAGTCGAAGAAGTGTTGGCGTTTCTCCGCGTCCTCCGAGGTGAAGGGCTGGGCGCCGCCGGCGCTGGCGAGGTGGTTGCGCCAGTCCTCGTCGAGCTTGCTCAGGATCTCGAACTCCTTGGAGAAATCCAGTTCCTCGCGGTCGCCGCTGCCCTCGGGTGACGCGGGGGAATCCTGGCCGGCGTCGTTGTCGAGGGTGGCGTCGGCATCCTTCTCGCGGTCGAGGCTCACGCCCTCCATCGGCAGCTCCTCGAGCGTGGGATTGGCCTGCAGCTCCTCCTGAATGACGGAACGGAGGTCGAGCGCGGCGACCTGCAGTATCTTCAACGACTGCCGCAATTGCGGCGCGAGAACGAGGGACTGGGTCTGTCTTTGGCGAAGGTCTTGGCTAAATCCGGGCCCGCTCATGTACGAGGGTGTCGCTATGGGGGTCCATATCAGGCGACGATGTTCGGGGGCCGGGAAAGCGGGGCCGGCGAGATGGGTTCGGTGTACCCCATGATCTCCTTGAGGTACGCGCCGAGTTTTTCGTTCGTGGGGCCGTAGCCGTCACTGTAGAGGTAGATCTCCAGTGCCGTGAGGACATCAAGCGCGCTTTGGTAGCGCTGCTCGCGGTCGCGGGTGAGGCACTTGTGGATGATCACCTCGAGCTTGGGGTCGATGTCGGACCGCAGGGTGGAGAACTGCGGGATCGCCATCGAGAGGATGTTGCGGCGCGACTGGGCGCGGTCGGTCGAGCGGAAGATGTTTTTCCCGAGCAGCAGCTCGGTCAGGACGATGCCGAGCGGGAAGATGTCGGCGCGGGCGTCGGTAACGGCGTAATTGGCCTGCTCGGGGGAGAGGTACTCGTCCTTGCCCGCGATCACCTTGCCTTCCTCATTGTACATCAGGTCGAGGGCCTTCGCGATGCCGAAGTCCGTCAGCTTCACGTCGCCCTCGTAACCCATCAGCACGTTCTTCGGGCCGACGTCGCGGTGCACGATGCCGAGGGCGCGCCCCTCGGTGTCGCGCTTCAGGTGGGCGTAGGCGAGGCCGCGGGCGATCCTCGAGATGATGAAGGCGGCGAGGTCGACCGGGATCCGCCGGCTGACCGCACGGTGGCGTTCGAGGAACTGCTCGAGGTTCACGCCGGACACGTACTCCATCACCATAAAGTACTGCCCTCCGACCTGGCCGAGGTGGTAGGTCTGGACAATATTGGTGTGGATCAGGTCGGCCACGAGTCGGGCCTCGCCGATGAAGTTCTTCTGGAACTCTTCGATCGCGGAGTACTCCTCGCGGATCAGTTTAACCGCCACGACCTTCTTGAAATTACCGGCGCCGCGCTGGTGGGCCAAGTAGACGACTCCCATGCCGCCCTCGGCGAGCTTCCGAACCATCTCATAGTGGATTTCATTGAAGATGTGCTTGATGGCGGCCACGTCGTGAAAAAACGGCGCGCCGTGCGGTAACGCAAGTTTGGTTTTCATCTTTGGCATGAATATTGCATGCAACCGGTTGACAGCCGGAGCCGCGGTTCTACCGTGCCCGTATCATGATCACGCTCACGCCCCGCGCCGCCCGGCAGGTCCGTTCCATGCAGGAAGGCCTCGGTGCGCCGAACAAGCAGCTTCGCGTCTTTGTCGAGTCGGGCGGCTGTTCCGGGTTTCAGTACGGAATGTCGTTCGACGAGCGCAAGGAGGGCGATGCCGAGCTGGTGAGTGAGGGTGTCCCAATGCTGTTCGATGCACCGAGTCTCGCGTACTTGGAGGGCTCGCAAATCGATTTCGACGACGGACTCCAGGGCAAGGGCTTCGAGATCAAGAATCCGAACGCCCAGTCCACCTGCGGCTGCGGCAAGTCGTTCTCCTGAGGCCTACCCGGCGTGGGTGTGCGCCCGCGCGGCGACCCTGAGTCCCGACTGTGCGCAGGCGGGCAGCGCAATCCCGTCGCGCACCTGGCCGGCGAAAAAAATTCCGGGGTGGTTGCGCTCCGCCGCGGCGAGCGCGTCGAGATGTTTCCCGTGTCCGAGATTGTACTGCGGGATCGCACGCGGCCAGAAGTTGCGGCGCGTGAACATCGGCGGGCCCTCGACGCCGAGCAGATCCTTCAGGTCCGGCGCCACGCGCGCCAGGATCTCGGAGGCGGGCAGGGGCGCGAGCTCCGGATGCAGCGAACCGCCGACCATCACGGTCAGCG
>CAIYFD010000150.1 GCA_903925425.1 uncultured Opitutia bacterium
CCCCGCCTCGGCCCTACCTCGGCCTCCTCAGAATTCCGCCGGGTATTTCTTTAATCCCGTCCGCTGGGCGAGGACGGCGAGGATGAAGGCGGGATTATTCAGGAGGTAACGCGCGCCGAGCCGGCGCGGCTCGGTCACGAGGCGGAACAGCCATTCGAATCCCGCGCCGCGAATCCAGCGCGGGGCCTGCGCCACGCGGCCCGAATGGAAATCAAACGCTGCGCCCACGCCGATCAGCACGCCGGCATCGAGCGTGCGCCACTGCTCGGCCATGAAGAGTTCCTGCTTCGGCGTGCCCAGCCCGACCCAGATCACATCGGGACGCACCCGGGCCACCTCGGCGCGCCACGCCGCCAACTCCGCCGTTGTCATCGGACGGTAAGGCGGCGTGCAACACCCGGCGACCTGCAGCCCGGGAAATTTTCCCTGCAGCCGCGCTGCCAGCTCCCCGGCAACACCTTCGCCACCGCCGAAAAAATAATGCGTCAGCCCCGACGCGCGCCCCGCGTCGCACACCGCCAGCATCAGGTCCGGCCCGTACACGCGCTCGACGCCCGCCGGACTCAGCCAAACCAGCGGCATACCGTCGGGGGTCGTTAGCCACGATCCGTTGAAGGCCCGGCGCAGCGCGGGATCCCGTCCCGCCTCCACCACGCCGTGCGCGGTCGCGAGGCAGACATAACCGCGGCGCAAGCAGCCCCGCACCCCCACAATCAGGTCCCGCGCCCGTGCGAGCGTGAGCTGCGAGACCCCCACGCCGGCGACGTGGGTGCGCGCCGGAGGGTCCGCCGGAAGAAAATCGCTCAAGGAGGGCGCAACCATGGGACACCGACCTTGCGCTGGGGACGGTTCGTTGTCCACGCTGACCCTTCCATGGCCCTCGTCAGTCTCCTCGATGTCAGCCTCAGCTTCGGTGGTGCTCCCCTGCTCGACCGCGTCAATCTCCAGATTGACCGCGGCGAACGCGTCTGCCTCGTCGGCCGCAACGGCGCGGGCAAGTCCACGCTGATGAAGGTGATCAACGGCGAACTTAACCCCGACACCGGCCAGGTTTTCCGCCAGCCGGGGGCGCTTTTCTCGACCCTCCGCCAGGAAGTTCCCTCCGGCCTCGCCGGCACGGTGCGCAGCGTCGTCGAGGGCGCGAGCGGCAGCTACGACGAGCACAACGACTGGGAGCGCCACGACCGCGTTGAGCGTCTGCTCGAGAGCATGGGCCTGCCCGCCGAGGCCGAGTTCGCCTCGCTCTCCGCCGGACAAAAACGCCGGGTGCTGCTCGCGCAGGGCCTCGCCAGCGATCCGCAGCTCCTGCTCCTCGACGAGCCGACCAACCACTTGGACCTCGAATCCATTCTCTGGCTGGAGGAATTCCTCCTCGAATGGGGTGGCGCGCTGCTTTTCGTGACCCACGACCGGGCCTTCCTCCGCCGGATCTCCTCGCGCATCGTCGAGGTCGACCGCGGCCGGCTCATCGGCTGGGCTTGCGACTACGACACCTTCCTCGTGCGCAAGGAGGCCGTGCTCGAGGCCGAGGAGGTCGAGCGCGCCCAATTCGACAAGAAACTGGCGCAGGAGGAGGTCTGGATCCGCCGCGGCGTGAAGGCCCAGCGCTCGCGGGCCAACAACCGCATCCACGCCCTCGATAAAATGCGCGCCGAGCGTGCCGCCCGGCGGGACCGCTCGGGCAAGGCGACCCTCACCGCCCAGGAGGCGGACCGCAGCGGCTTCAAGGTCATCACCTGTGAGGACGCCGGCTTCCGCTACGGCGAGCGCTGGATCGTCCGCGGACTGACCACGCGCATCGAGCGCGGCGACAAGATCGGGATCGTCGGCCCCAACGGCGCGGGCAAGACCACCCTGCTCCGCCTGCTGCTCGGCCAGCTCAAGCCCCAGACGGGAAGCGTCGAGCAGGGCACCCAGCTCGAGATCGTGTATTTCGACCAGCTCCGCGCCCAGCTCGACGAGAACATGCGGGTGCAGGACGCCGTGGCCGACGGCAACTCGACCGTCACGATCAACGGCCGCAACCGCCACGTCATCTCCTACCTCGAGGATTTTCTCTTCGAACCGGGCCGGGCGCGCACCCCGGTGCGGGCGCTCTCGGGCGGCGAACGCAACCGGCTCCTTCTCGCACGCCTGTTCACCAAGCCCGCCAATGTGCTGGTGCTCGACGAGCCGACCAACGACCTCGACGCCGAGACGCTCGAATTGCTGGAAGACCTGCTCGTCGAGTTCGGCGGCACCGTGCTGCTCGTCAGCCATGATCGCGCATTCCTCAACGAAGTCTGCACCAGCCTCCTCGTGTTCGAGGGCGACGGGCGCGTCGCCGACTACACAGGTGGCTACGACGACTGGCAGAAGGAACGCGCCGCCCGCGCCGCGGCGGAAACAGCGGCCGCGGCCCGGAAGTTGCTCGCCGACACCAAGGCGTCCGCCGCCCCCGCCGCCGCCAAGGCCCGCAAGCTCACGAACAAGGAGCGCGCCGAGCTCGAGACCCTTCCCGCCAAGATCGAGGTGCTCGAGAAGGAACAATCCGCCCTGACCGCGCAGCTGGCCGACCCGGCCTTCTTTCGTCAGGCCGGTCCGGCCGTCGGTCAGGCGACGACCCGGCTCGCGGAAATCGAGCGCCAGCTCGCGGCCGTTTACGAGCGCTGGACGGAACTCGGCGGATAGGGGCGCATGCCGCTTGGGCTTGGATGCCGGCCGGCCCATTCGCGGTAATTCTACCCATGCCCCCCGGCTGGACGTCCCGCGGGATCGCTGTATGTTGCGTCTGATGAAGGCGCTGAAATCCACCCTCTGGTTCGCCCTCGCTCTCGCGGCTCTTGCCATAGTGGCCGTGCCGGCCCGCGCCCAGCTCACGAACATCACCGGGCTGTTCACGACCGGCGTGAACGGCAGCAATGTGCTCCTGGGCAACAATGTGGCCGATGCCCATTACGTGGTGTCAAACGTGCCCGCCCTCGCTCCTGTCGACAATGCGGGCACCTCGATGACCGTGAGCACGGCGCTCCCGGCCGGCTGGGCGGCCAATACCGCCAGCGCGCGCTGGGTCACTACGCCCGGGACCCCCGCCAAGGGCACCGGCACCGGCGGCGCCAATCCCCAGCGGGTGACCGGCACCTTCGACTACACGCTGACCTTCACCATGCCGGCAGGCGCGCAACTTACCACCGTGTCGATCACCGGTGCCGGCGCCGCGGACGATTCGGCGACCATTTACGTCAACGGTACCCTGGTCTCGGGCCAGGCGCTGAGCGCGGCCACGGGCAC
>CAIYFD010000151.1 GCA_903925425.1 uncultured Opitutia bacterium
GTTCCGCTGCGCGCTGACTTTCCTCATCGCCGGCGTGATCGTCGCGATCTACTCGGATGCCTTTTACGACGTGTTGTCCTGGCCGTTGAATCATGTCCGGCAGGAATATCCCCAGCTGCCCTTCACCCTCGGCATCAATTCGCCGATGGAGGCGTTTAATGTCTACATGCAGTTCTGCATCGTGGGCGGCCTGATCATCGCGGCGCCGTTCATCCTGTATTTCATTGGGCAGTTTATCGGCCCCGCCCTGACGGCGCGGGAACGCCGGTCGGTGCTGCCGTTCATGGCCTCGGCCCTGTTCCTGTTCCTCGGCGGCTGTGTCTTCAGCTTCTTCTTCCTCGTCACGAGCGCCCTGCGGGTGTCGATCGAGCTCAGCACCCAGTTCCACTGGGATCCCCGCTGGACCGTCGGCTCCTATTTTAGCCTGGTCAGCTGGCTGGTGATCGGCGTCGGACTCTCGTTCGAGTTTCCACTCGTGATCGTGCTGCTGATCCATTTTGGGATCATGACCACCGCCTTCCTGCGCAAGTACCGCCGCCACGCCATTGTCGTGATCTTCATTATCGCCGCGGTGGTCACGCCGACCGGTGACCCGGTAACAATGACCATTTTTGCCGCACCCCTGTACGTCTTGTACGAAGCCGCAATCCTCGCGGGCCGCCGGGTTGAGAAACGCCGCGCCGCGCGGCTGGCGGCCGGGGAGCTCTGAGCCGCCCGGTCTGGGTTATTGGTTGCTGGTTGTTGGTTATCGGGTCGGCAGTCCGACCCAATAACTGACAACTCCCATCCCGTAACTGCGGCGGCGGAACCGCCTCCTCCTCAGATCTTCTTCAGTAGATCGAGGAAACGCGTCCAGGCGGCGTCACGGGCGGCCTTGTTCGGCGCGGTGGCGTCGGTGGCGGCCGGGTCGCCGGCGCGCATGAAGCCGTGACCGGAACCCTCCGCGAAGATGATGGGCTCGTAGGTTTTACCCGCGGCCTTCATCAGCTCGGTCGTCTGGGGGATCGTGGCGTTCACCCGCATGTCGTTGCCGGCGTAGAAACCGTAGACCGGCGCGGTGATCCGGGCGATGTCCGCGGCGTTGGTTGGCTGCGGGCCGTAGAAGCTGAACGCACCCTTGATATCCTTGTTGTTCGTCGCGAACCGGAAGGTCTGCTGGCCGCCCCAGCAGAAGCCGGCGACGACGACCTTTCCGTTGGCGGACGGGATGCCTTTCATCGCATAAGCGACGGTGGCATTGAGGTCGGCGGTGATGCCGTCGGGCGTCAGGGCGGAGATGGCCTGGCCGGCGGTTAGCCCGGTCACCTTGCCGGCGACGATGTCAGGCGTGGTTTTGCCGTCCGCCTGCGTGATGAGATCGACCGCAATGGCGATGTAGCCGGCCTCCGCCAGCTCGTCGGTCATGCTGCGGGCCCAGTCGGTCAGTCCCATGTTCTCGTGGATCACGATGACCACCGTGGCCTTGGTGCTGACTTGCGGGTAGGTGACGAAAACCTGGAGCGGTCGGGTCGCGGTCGGGATCTTGACGTATTCCTGATGGCGGGGGGACTTGCCTTCGAGGCGCGCCAAGGCCCAGTCCTGGGCGTGGACGGCCGGGACGGCCAGCAGGGTGCATGCGGTGAGTAATATGGCGGGGAGTTTCATGAGTAGGGGGATCGGTGGTTGGGATGTCCGGATCTGGCAGGGTACCGCAGGGAACGAGTAGTGGCTCCGGGGATTATTCCACGAAAGCAGAAAAAGTTGTCGGTTACCGACCCGGAACCAAAAACCCGTTGCAAAGTCATTCGCCGTGCATTCCATCGCGCCCGCTTAATCGATTCCCAATCCAACACCTTCCTATGAAGATCCGTACCTTGCTCACATCGTTTGTACTCGCGCTGGCCCTCGGGCCGGTCGCTTTCGCCCAAGGCGGCCCTGGTGGCCCCGGCGGTCCTGGTGGTGCCCCCGGTGGCGCTCCTGCTGCTCCCAAGACCGACCTCGAGGTCCTCATGGGCAAGATCAATGACGCCCAGATGCGCGCCTTCGGTGCGGGTCAGCCGGCCGATTTGTCCGACGCTTCCAAGAAGGACGAGTCCCTCAAGCGGATCGCGACGATCAAGGAGAATGCCACGCTCGCGCTGAAGCAGGCTCCGAAGTACGTCCCGGCCGCGATCACGTCCGACGCCGACAAGGCGAAGTTCGTTTCCGAGTTCCGCGACACGATGACCAAGTTCATCGCCGCGATCGACGTTCTGGATGCCGCCGTCAAGGCCGGCAAGACGGCTGAGGCTCCCGGTCTGTGGGATGCCGCCAACAAGATCCACACCGATGCCCACGGCGTTTACCGCGCTCCCCGCGGCGGTCGCGGCGGCCCTGGCGGCCCCGGCGGTCCCGGCGGCGGTGGTCCTGGTGGCCCGGGCATGGGTGGTCCCGGTGGTGGTGCGCCCCGCGGCAACTAAGCCGAGTTAATCCAATTCAAACGCCGCCGGTTTTCCGGCGGCGTTTTTTTGTGCCCGGCCGCGGGCCCCCGCGGCGTTCGGGTCCTCATGAGCGATCTGTAATGCGGACCCGACGGCTTGCGAAGTCAGGCCGGTCCGGTTTCCTGCGGGGATGCTCCGGTCCTTTCTCGCTCACGCCGTGCTTGCCGGGTTCTCCCTGGTGGCGGGCTCCGCCGTGGCCTCGGCCACTCCCGCCGAGATCATCCTGCTCAGCCATGCGGAAAAACCCCCGGTGGGGTCCGAGTTGAACGACGCCGGCCGGAAACGGGCCGACGCGCTGGCCGGGCTGTTCGCGACCGACTCGCGGGTGCGAGCGCATGGGCCCGTGGCGGCGATCTTCGCGATGATCCCGTCCGACAAGAACGGCTCGGTCCGGGCGATCCAGACGATGGAGCCGACGGCCGCCGCGCTGCACCTCAAGATCGACACGCGTTTTACCCGCGAAGAATTCAAGGCGCTGGCGAAGGCGATCCGGAAGGACAAGTCCCTCGATGGTAAAACCGTGGTGATCTGCTGGGAGCACAAGGTGATCCCGGAGATCGTGTCCGCTCTGGGTTGGCCGAATCCGCCGACCCACTGGGTGGATGATGTCTACGACCGGCTCTGGGTGCTCGATTTTGAGAACGGCATCCCCGTGGCTTTCCACGATCTCCCGCAGCGGCTGCTGCCGGTCGACACGGGGAAGTAGGGGCGGCATCCGGATCGAGGTAGGGCTGAGGCGGTGCCTCAGACGTGATTGGGGTCCATCGCGGTTGAGGCACCGCCTCAACCCTACCCACAAACCTACTTCAGCGCCCGCCGCAGAAACTTGGCGCCCTGGGCGGCGATCTCGTCCTGCGTAGGCTCGATGCGGCGCCAGATGGCGGCGGCGCGCGCGATGATCTCGACGTCGGAGGTGAACGATTCGATGACGACATCGCCCTGGTACTTCACGGCCTTGAGTGCCGCGGCGATGCCCACCCAGTCGGTGTGATCGTTGCCCGGCGTGCCGCGGTCGCTGCCCGAGGCGTGGAGCATCCCGAGGTGCCGGCCACAGCGCCGGATGGCTTGGCCCAGATCCTTCTCCTCGATGTTCATGTGGAAGGTGTCGAGATGGATCTTGAGCGCCGGGTGGCCGACGTCGGCGACCATCTCGAGCGCTTGGTCGCAGGTGTTGATGAAGTCGGTCTCGAAGCGGTTCAGCGGCTCAATGCAGAGGGTCACGCCGTGGTCACCGGCGTACGCGGCCAAGTCGCGGAGGTGTTGCTTGACGAGTTTCCATTGCTGGCGCTTGGCCGCGGCGGTCTCGGCGTCGGCTCGTCCCACGGTGCTGTACATCGGCCCGGCGAGCACGGAGCAGCCGAGAACCTTCATCTGCCCGATCAATGCCTTGATGTAGTCGATCGACGCCTTCTGCTCCGCGGGTTTGCCCCGCAGGTCGCGACCCGGGCCGAACGCCCCGCAGACCGTGCCCGCGACGAGGCCGTTCCGGTCCAGCTGCTCGCGCACGTAGGCGGGATTCATGTCAGCCGGCGCGGCGACGGCGATCTCAACCGAGTCGAAGCCCCACTGCTTGAATTTCGGGAAGAACTTCGTGTGGCGGTCGTGAAAGGGGCAGGCGAAGAGAAAGGTATTGATTCCGAGACGCATGGTTTTTGGGGGTTGAAGGGGTAAGCGGCCCAGAAATGAACGGGCGGCGCGGTGTTTTCGATCCCATACTTTGCGCCGCCGGTCCGCCGCTCACGTTGCCGGGCGCTGCGCCGCCTTTGCCTCGCGCCGGCGGCGGTGCAGGATGAACTCGGTGTAGCCGTTCGGTTGCGTGGCGCCGGAGAAGATGAGTTCGGAGGCGGCTTGGAATGCGATGCTGCGCCCGAAGTCGGGCGCCATCGGCCGGTAGGCGGGATCGCTGGCGTTCTGCCGGTCGACCACGGCGGCCATGCGTTCCATGGTCTCGAGGACCTGCGCGCGGGTGCAGAGACCGTGACGCAGCCAGTTCGCGAGGTGTTGGCTGGAGATGCGCAGCGTCGCGCGGTCTTCCATCAAACCGACGTCGTCGATGTCCGGTACCTTCGAGCAGCCGATGCCCTGGTCGATCCAGCGCACGACATAACCGAGGATGCCCTGCACGTTGTTATCGAGCTCACGCTTCAAGTCGGCTTCCGACGGACGCGTGGCCCCGAGCAGCGGAACCGTGAGGATCGCGTCGAGCCCGGGGGACTGGCGGGTGGAGAGTTCGAGCTGACGCGCCGCGACATCCACCTCGTGGTAATGCGTGGCGTGCAGCGTGGCGGCAGTCGGGGAGGGCACCCACGCCGTGGCGGCGCCGGCTCTCGGATGGCCGATCTTGGTCGTAAGCATTTCCGCCATCTGGTCGGGCGCCGCCCACATGCCTTTGCCGACCTGCGCGCGGCCGCGGAAGCCGCCGGCCAGCGCGGTGTCGACGTTCCAATCCTCGTAGGCCGCGATCCACGGCTGCTGCTTCATGGTGTTCTTTCGCACCATCGGACCAGCCTCGAAGCTGGTGTGGATCTCGTCGCCGGTGCGGTCGAGAAAGCCCGTGTTGATGAAGATCACGCGGTCGCGCGCGGCGGCGATGCAGGCCGCGAGGTTCACCGTGGTGCGGCGTTCCTCGTCCATGATGCCGATTTTCACCGTGCCGGCCGGGAGACCGAACGCGGCCTCGATCCGGCCGAAGATCTCGCAGACGAAGGCCACCTCGTCCGGGCCGTGCATCTTGGGCTTCACGATGTAGATGCTCCCGGCCAGGGA
>CAIYFD010000152.1 GCA_903925425.1 uncultured Opitutia bacterium
ACGGATTTTAGGGTCCGGAAACCAAACCAATCGACGAGGCTTGGGCTCTGTGAACTCTGTGCCTCTGTGGCAAAACATCCGATCATCGCGGCCGGCCGTTTCGACACGCTCAACGCCCCGAGCCTGTCGAGGGAGTCGTCGACCCAGCCCTACCCACGATCACAGCGGCGAGCGGAGTCGCCGCCTACCGGGTGTTTCACCGCCCGTACATCTCCGCCAGCCTGGCGAGGTAGGGAGCCGTCTCGCCGAAGAGCCCGTCAACCTGCGCCTGCGTGCAACGCCACTGCCAGTTACCCGCCGGGATGCCGGGGGCGTTAAAACGGGCCTCGGAGCCCAGATTCAGAATGTCTTGGAAGGGAATCACCGCCAGGCGGCTGACTGAGCTGTAACTGGTGCGGATAAAATCCCACCCGACCTCGGATCCGCCTACCCTCAGGTAACGTCGCACATGGTCGCGTGTTTTGTCGTCGGTGGCCTCGTACCAGCCAAGGGTCGTGTCGTTGTCGTGCGTGCCGGGATAGATGACGCTGTTCGGGATCAGGTTGTGCGGCAGGTAAAGATTCGTGGGCTTGTCGCCGAAC
Source organism: uncultured Opitutia bacterium (assembly GCA_903925425.1). Lineage (GTDB taxonomy): Bacteria > Verrucomicrobiota > Verrucomicrobiia > Opitutales > Opitutaceae > CAIYFD01. Next base: position 582 of record CAIYFD010000152.1, read on the forward strand.
GCGAACTGCAGCACCGCCATCCCGGGCAGGCCGGTCGCGGCATGAAGATCCTTCACGGTCGGCGAGAGCATGCCGAGATCCTCCGCGATGATGCACGCATCCGGCAGCGCGGCCTGCACCTCCCGGAAAAAATCCAGGCCCGGACCAGGGGCCCAAGTGCCGTTGCGGGCGTTGGCCGCAGGGTAGGGGATGCGCCAGAATTCGTCGAAGCCGCGGAAATGGTCGATGCGCAGCACGTCGCAAAGAGCGAAGGTGGCCTTGAGGCGGTTGATCCACCATTCATAGCCGTTCTCCGCATGCCGGTCCCAGCGGTAGAGCGGGTTGCCCCAGAGCTGGCCGTCGGCGGCGAAATAATCAGGCGGCACACCGGCGACGGCGAGCGGCAGGCCGGTCTTGGGGTCCAACTCGAACAAATCCGGATTGGCCCAGGTATCGGCGGAGTCCGCGGCGACAAAGATCGGGATGTCGCCAATGATGCCGATGCCCCGGGCACTGGCGGCGGCGCGCAGGCGCGCCCACTGGCCAAAAAAGACATATTGGCTGAAAACGTGGGCCTGGATCGCGACCCGCAACTCGGCCCGCAGCGTGGTGCCGAGAGCTCCCTCGTGGGAGCGGAGCGCGACCGGCCATTCCCACCAGGGACGACCGCCGTGGCGGTCCTTCAGGGCGCGGAAGAAGGCGTAGGGTTCGAGCCACGCGGCGTTGCGCGCCCGGAACTCCTCAAAGTCCCCGAACAGCGGTGGCGAACCAGCCTCCTCGTAGCGCTCGCTGGCGCGGAAGAGCAGGGGCCACTTGAGTTCGTAGACCGCGCCAAAATCCACGTGATCAGAGGGCAGGGCGGCCAGTGCCGACAGATCGGCCCGATCGAGCAGGAAATGGGTCACCAACTCCTCGAGATCGATCAGGTACGGATTGCCGGCGAAGGAGGAAAAACACTGGTACGGAGAATCTCCGTAACCCGTTGGCCCCAGCGGGCAAACCTGCCAGTACTTCACCCCTGCGATCTGAAGCAGATCGAGAAACCGCACCGCCTGGCCGTTCAAGGTGCCAATCCCGTGGGGCCCGGGCAGCGCCGTGGGGTGAAGCAGCACGCCCGCCGCACGGTCCCTGAGCCAATCAAAGAGAGGAGGCATGGATTCGGTATCGGACATCGACGGGAAAAAAGAAGTGGAAAGCACGAAGGGCGCGAGGTGATTTCGAAAAGAGGCAGGGGGCGGTCGAAGGGCAAAAGACCCTTTCCTTTGCCGTACCAGCCGCTAGGTTGCGGGTGCCCCTCCCGTCAGCCCGATTGGATCCATGCGCACCCTTGTCCCAGCCCTTCTGCTCATGATCGCCGCCTTTGCCGCCGGGGCGTTGCTGACGAAGACCTCCACTCCGGGCGTTCAACCGGTTGCGACAGGCACCGTTGCCCATGACGACCAAGCCCTGGCCGCCATGCGCAAGGACAGCCAATTGCTCCGCGACGAGATTGCCGTGCTCGCCAGCGAGGTTGCCCAGTTGCGCACCTCGCTGCAGGATCGCCCGGCTTCCGCCGTGATTCAGGCGTTCGCCCCGGCTCAGGTAGACATGCCCGATACCACCCTGGCGACTAAGCCGGCCAAGGATGCGCTGGAGCACTATCGTGCGGCGACCGGCAATCAACGGCCCGCCAATTTGGCCGACCTCGTCCCGTTTTTCACCGATCCGCAGCAAGCCGAGGCTTTCCTGAAGAATCGCGAGGCGGCGGCCGCGGCGAAACCGGAGCGTCAGCAGGTCAAGGCCGAGGTAAAAACCGAGCTGAAACAGCGCCGCAAAGCCGGCCCCGCCGCACCCGCGGCTCCCTGACCTCGCCAGCACCGCATAAAATTTACCTTGCCAACCTCCCAGACCTCTGCGTCTTTCGCGCCCTCGTTAGTGAAAGCGTTAGGTGACAGGATCTGGTGAGTCGTTGGCTGAGCGTTTGGCTTAAGTGATGATTTCGAAACCCACGGTGGGAACGGAACTGGCAGCAGACGGTGGATCTACGAAGAACATCACATGAGTAACTCCAAACTGTACGTCGGCAATATGTCGTTCAAGACCACCGAAGACGAGCTCCGTCAGGCCTTTGGCCAATTCGGTTCCGTCACCGACGTTTACGTCGCCATGGACAAAATGACCGGTCGCCCACGTGGCTTCGCGTTCGTCACCATGGGCACCGCTGAAGAGTCGAAGGCCGCGGCTGAGAAGCTGAATGGCACCGATCTCGGCGGTCGCGCCCTGACTGTCAACGAAGCCCGTCCGAAGGAAGAGCGCTCCGGCGGCTTCGGCGGCGGCGGCGGTGGCGGCGGCGGCGGCCGTGGTTTCGGCGGCGGTGGCGGCGGCGGCGGCGGCCGTGGCGATCGCGGTGGTTTCGGTGGTGGCCGCGATCGCGGCGACCGTCGTTACTAATCCCGGAAGCAATTCCGATTTTTCGAGGGACGGAGCTCCTTTCGGGGCTCCGTCCTTTTTCTTTTTATCCTGTCCGCATCCGTTTCCGCTCATCGAATCATCCCGTCTGCCCCGTCCCATTCCGGGACGGCAGAATTGCGGAGGATTCGAACGGCCCATCCTCGATTGAGGATTCGGGCCCATGGAATCCTCCCGTCCGCCCGTTTCGCGGGCTGACCTCTTCTGACTTATTATGGCTTTCAAAACTCTCGGTCTTTCCGAATCCGTCCTCCGTGGTGTCCAAGCCGCCGGCTACACCGATCCCACGCCCATCCAGCTCCGCGCCATCCCGGCCGTCCTCTCCGGACGCGACCTGATCGCGTCGGCCCAGACCGGCACCGGCAAGACCGCCGCGTTCGCGCTGCCCATCCTTTCCAAGCTCGGCACCCACGGCAAACCGCGCGTGCTCATCCTTGAGCCCACCCGCGAACTCGCCGCCCAGGTTGAGACCGCCTTCCGCGATTTCGCCCGCTTCACCAACATCAACACCGTCGCCGTGTTCGGCGGCGTCGGCTACGGCCGCCAGCGCGAGGAACTCCGCCGCGGGGTCGACGTCATCGCCGCCACACCCGGCCGCCTGATGGACTATCTCAAGACCGGCGAGATCAACCTCCGCGACATCAGCATCCTCGTCCTCGACGAGGTCGACCGCATGCTCGACATGGGTTTCCTGCCCGTGGTGAAGGACATCATCGGCCGCTGCCCGCGCGAGCGTCAGACGCTGTTCTTCTCCGCCACCATCCCGCCGGAGATCGCCGCCGTCGCCGCCTTCGCACTGCGCGATCCGGCCCGCATCGAGATCGGCGTCAACCGCTCGGTGAACCAGTCGGTGACGCACGCGCTTTATCCGGTCAACGCCGGCCAGAAGTTCGACCTGCTGCTCGCGCTGCTCGAGAAGATCGATTTCCAAAGCGTGCTGATTTTCTCCCGCACGAAACACGGGGCCGACAAGATCGCCCGCAAGCTCAAGACCGCGAACCACTCGGTCGCGGTGCTCCACGCCAACCGCTCGCAGAACCAGCGCCTCGAGGCCCTCGCGGGTTTCAAGAGCGGCAAATATGAGCTCATGGTCGCAACCGACATCGCGTCGCGCGGCATCGATGTCGCCGGCGTGAGCCATGTCATCAACTTCGACGTCCCGGAGAATCCCGAGGACTACGTCCATCGCATCGGCCGCACCGGCCGCGCCCAGGCCGTGGGTGACGCGTTCACCCTGGTGACCCCGGAGAACGCCAACGACATCCGCGATATTCAGCGTTTCATCGGTGCGAAGATCCCCGAGCTCAAGCTCGAGGGTTTCCCGTACCAAGCCTACACCGCGCGCCCCGAGCAGCCCGCCCAACCGCGTGGCGGCCATGGCCGCGCAGGGCAGGGTGGACAGCGCCCGGCCGATGGCGGTGGCCGCAGCTGGGGTTTCCGCGGCCGGCGCTAAGCCGGAGTTTCCGAGGCAGGGCTGAGGCGGTACCTCAGCCGCGATCTTAAATCGATCCGGTTGAGGCCCCGCCTCAACCCTGCCTCCATCGCGCTCCGCGCTGGACTCGACACCTGCGGCGCGGCCAACCTCGCCGCATGGGCGCCGCCTCCGTTTCCACCGTGGCAAAACACCTCGCCGCGCTGCGCGCGTGCGACCGGTGTCCCGCGATGCACAAGCCCGTCGTGGTCGGCCGGCCGGTCGCGAGCCGCGTAATTCTCGTCGGGCAGGCACCCGGCGACAAGGAACCGAAGCTGGGCCGGCCCTTTGCCTGGACCGCCGGAAAAACGCTCTTCAAGTGGTTCCACGACGCCCTCGGCTGGACCGAGGACGAAGTGCGCGACCGAATCTATTTTGCCGCCGTGTGCCGTTGCTTCCCGGGCAAGAAGCCCGAGGGCGGCGACCGTGTGCCAGCCCCCGACGAAATCGCGGCCTGTTCCGCATGGCTGCAGGCTGAAGTGACCTTGCTGCGGCCCGCCCTCGTTCTTCCCGTGGGCAAACTCGCGATCACCCAATTCATGCCGGCGGCCCCGATGCAGGACCTGATTGGGAAAAGCTTCGGCATCCATTACGCGGGCATTACCCTGGACTGCATCCCGCTGCCGCACCCGTCGGGCGCCTCGCCCTGGCACCGCATGGAGCCGGGCAAGACGCTCCTGCAGCAGGCGCTGAAACTGGTCGCAAGCCACCCGGCGGTGGTGAGCGCGTCCTGACGGCGAGGGCTGCGACGCCGCGACGGCCGGCATCGGACGGATCATCACGGCCGAGAAAGGCATCCCGCCCCGCCGGGACAGGCCCGGGGAAGAGATTTGACGGTTTCAGCGGCCTTCACACGTTGAGCTCGTCGGGAATTGATTCCCGCCAGCCCCATTCCTTCCCCGCTCCCATCATGAAGCCGATTGTCCGACTCCTGCTTGCCGCCGTCGCGTGGTTCACTCCGCTCATCGTGCACGCCCAGCGCGAAAAACTCCCGCCCGCCGACCTCGCCATCGTGGAAAAGAAATGGCCCGACGCCAAGAAGACCCCGACCGGTCTGCGCTACGTGATTCTGAAGGAAGGCACCGGCAACCCGCCCAAGATAGGGGACAACATCCGGGTGCTCTACAAGGGCATGCTCATGGACGGCACCGTCTTCGACGAGGAAACCAACCGCAATGTCGGCATGGAGTTCCGCCTCGGCCGCGACCTCGTGATCCAAGGTTGGGACCAGGGACTCAAGCTGCTCAAACCGGGCGGCAAGATCCTTCTCATCATTCCTCCCTCGCTGGCCTACGGAACCCGCGGTGATCCGCCGAAGATCCCCGGCAACGCCTCCCTTGTTTTCGAGGTGGAGTTGCTGGATGTGAACCGGGTGGATCCGCCCCGGACACCTTCCTTGCTGCAGCAGAAGAAATGAGCGGACGGACGGCCATTCTGCTGGCCACCGGGCTGCTCCTTCTTCCCGCCGGATGCCGGCGGGAGTCGGCCGCTTCGACTGCCCCGGCCAACCCGATCGCCGAGATCACGGCCTTGCGCGCCCGGAAATCGGATTACCTCCGCACCAGTCCGCAGTCGCCCTTCCAAGCGGAACCGAAGGTGCCGTTTGCCCCGCTGAAATATTTCCCCGCGGATCTCGGCTGGATTTACCAGAGCAAGCTGCACCCCGATCCCAACCCTCAGGTCGTTGCGATTCGCGACACCCAGGGTGCGCAGCGCGAGGCCACGATCATCGGCACCGTCAGCTTCATCCGTGAAAGTCGCACGCACTCGCTGACCGTCTACCGCATGGCCGGGCCCGTGGCCGGCACCTACCACTATTCGCTCTGGTTCACCGATCTGACGACCGGAAAGGAAACCTACGAGGTCGGCCGCTACCTCGATTTTATGAAGGATGAGGATCCCGACACCGTCTACACCCTGGACTTCAACCGCGCCTACAACCCGTACTGCGCCTACTCGCCGGCCTATTCCTGCCCGATCCCGCGGAAGGAGGATCACCTCGACCTCGCGGTGACCGCCGGGGAAAAGAAGTGGCGGGAGTAAAAAGACCCGCCCGGCCGCTCAGGCCTTGGCGTCGCCCGTGACACCCTTCAGGGCGTTCTGCGCGATGCGCGTGACGACGTAGATCGCGATCAAGGTCAGGATAATCCCGCCAATACTCAGCCAGTTGTCTTTCGGCCGGTTGGCATCGAAGTGCTCGTAGAGTTCCCGGCCGCTCGCGAACATGATGATCGTGCCGAGCGTGCGCGGGGCGAGCCCAAGCAGCGTGCCAAAGAGATACGTGCCGATCGGGATCCGCACCATGGACATGAGGTAGCAGACAAAGGAAAAGGGCGAAGTGGGCGGAGCGCGGACCACCGCAATGACCCACACCGTGCGCCAGAAACTGCCGCCGACCAGCGCATGGATCACGGCCTTCCACTTCGGACTGGCATCGATCATCTGCACCGCGCGGTCGCCCGCAAGCCAGCCGGCGAGCCAGTAAGCGACGAGTGAGGCGCCGGCATAGGCAACCATGCAGAGGAAAAAGCCGTACCCGATGCCGAACGTCCAGCCGGCCAGCCCGGAGTAGGCGTAGGTCGGCACGAGGGCGAAGCCGCCGAGAAACCAGAACGCCACCGAGAACAACACGGCCCCAATCGTACCGTGGGAACTGATCCACGGCCCGAGCTTCGGCACAAAGCCAAGAATCACAAAGCCGCCGATCGGCGGCGACATACTGGCTGCCGCCGTGAGGAATCCGGCCGGGCCAAGTTTCGCCATCGCCCGATAAAAGCCCACCACATGTGCCCAAGTGCCTTTCGGCACCTCCGGAGAGGTGGATGGCTTTTCCGCAGACATGGTCGGGTGGGGGTTCACCATCCAGTGTGTCGAGCGCCCACCCCACGACCAGCCGAAACTCCGGTTGGTCGGGTTGACGCGGCCAGCCCGACCACGTCCCCTCAGTCCGCCTTCAGCACGTAGACCGCGCCCTTTTCACTGCCGATCGCGAGCAGGGCGTCGTCGGGCGACCAAAGCAGCTTGGTGGCGGGGGCCGGCATCTTCACCGTGGCGCGCAGGGGATTCTTGCGCTCCGGGCTCCAGAGCATGACGACGCCATCCTGCGACGCCGTGGCCAGGAGCCCGTGCGAGTTCTGGAACGCAATCGCACAGACGGCAGCGTCGTGTGGCAGCATCGCCGGTTCGCGGCCTTCCGGCCCTTCGCCCGAGCAGTCCCATATGCAGGCGTCGCGACCGCCGCCCGTGGCGAGCCAGTGCGAACTGTGATCGAAAGAGAGGTGCTTCACCTTGGTCTCGTAGCCGCTCATCTGCAGCTCCTCGTTCGCCGCGGGGACCCAGAGGTGGACGCTCGGATCCTGGTTCCCCGACACGAGCCATTTGCCGTCGGGCGACCACACGAGGGCATGGATGCCGTTGTTGTACTCGTATTCCTTCTTCGCCGAGAAATCCCCGGCATCCCAGAGACAGACCCCGCCGAAATACGCGACCGCAAGAGTCGGAGCCGTCGCTGACGACAGAGGGCGGATGGCCAAGGGCGGACTACTCGCCGGATCGCTTTGTCCTCGGTCGTCGGGCGTCTGGCCTCCGAAGATCGGCTGCCAGGCTAACGCCGTGATGGTTTTCGGCGCAGGCTTGAACGAGTGCCGGATCGACCCGTCAGGGTTTATCAACGCCAGCTTGCGGCTGGCCGCGGCGGCCAGAATCGGTCCGCCGCCTGAAACCGTTGTCCAAGTGAGATGCTCGACCCAATCCGTACCAAGCTTGGCCGTGGAGACGTGCTGGCCGGCGGCCGCGTCCCAGAACTTCACCGCGCCATCCTGTCCGCCGGTCGCTAAAATCAGGTTCCGGTTTTTGAGTTCAGAGTTCTGGGTTCCGGAATCCGTTTTCTGCCCTCCGCCCTCCGCCCGCGGCGACATCGGGGCAAAGGCGACGGCGTTCGTACCCATGTCATGCCCAGGCAACAGGTGACTCTTCGCCCCATCGGCCGAGGCAAACAGCCAGACCGGACCGGCGGCCGAAGCCGCGGCCAGTAGGCTGCCGTCGGGCGACCACGCCAGATCGATGACGTAGTCGTCGAGCGCCGCGGCCCAGTGCTTGATCAGATTCATGGAGGAGAAGTTATTCGTTATCGGTTACTGGTTATTGGTTATTGGGGAAATCTGGATCCGACCAAATAACCAATAACTCATAACCGATAACCAGTCCTGCCTCAACCGAGGCAGGCCTTGAACGCCTCGGTCAGCGCGGTGCGGTCGAGATTCTTGCCGATGAACACGAGGGTGTTCTGGCGCGGGTCGGCGCCCCACTCGCGGTCGAACTTCGCATCGAAGAGCATGTGCACGCCTTGGAAGACGAGGCGCTTGGTGCTGCCCTTCACGCTCAGCACGCCCTTCATCCGGTAAATGTCGCCGCCCTTGGTCCGCAGCAGGTCGCTGATCCAGTTGTTCAGCTGCTTGCCATCGAGATCACCGGGGAGGCTGATGCCCACCGAGGTGACATCGTCGTTGTGCTCGTGCGCCGCGTGGAAGTCCTCCTGCCAGACCGGTTTCACGACCTCGCCCTGCACGTGGATGTGCAGCGGGTCGTGTCCGCACGACTCGAACACGAGAAACGTGCCGGCGGCGGCGACATCCAACACGAATTTGCCGTCCCCGTCCTTGAGCAGCAGCCGGTGGAGCGTCGCGCCCGGAGCCACCGTCTCGCCGACCTTCACGCGCGACTCCCAATCGGCGAAGCTCAGCACCGCGGCGTTGAGGGAAATCGTGCGATCGCGCTCCTCCAGCGACTTCACCGGCATGATCACCACATCGAGTTCGTTGGGGTTGCCGTGGTGGTGATGGTGGTCGTGACCCTCGTGGGAATGGTCGTGACCTTCATGATCGTGGTCGTGATCCACGTGCCCGATCACCAACTCGTGTTTGCCCGCGGGCAGCGGATAGGCACCGGCCCACTCGAACGGGTACTCGGGCTCGAGGAACTTCGGGTCGAGCTCGCTGGCGCGATCCAGGTTGAAGCCGCCGACATTGAGCACCTGGTCGAGCGGGAGATCGCAGTCCTTCGTCCGATGGATCTTCGCGACCTTGTTGATGTGGTGGATGCGGGCCTCCAGCGCGTCGAGCTCGGCCGGGGTGACCAGGTCGGTCTTGTTGAGAAGAATGACGTCGGCGAAGGCGAGCTGCTTGACCGACTCGTCATCGGCCTCGAGGTGCTGGATGACGTGCTTGGCGTCGACCACCGTGACAATGGCATCGAGCCGGAAACTCTGCTTGATCTCGTCGTCGGTGAAAAACGTCTGCGCCACGGGCGCGGGGTTCGCGAGGCCGGTGGTCTCGATCAGGATGCCGTCGAGCTTGTCCTTGCGCTTGAGCAGGCGGCCGAGAATGCGGATGAGGTCGCCGCGCACGGAGCAGCAGATGCACCCGTTGTTCATCTCGAAGAGTTCCTCCTCGCTCGTGATCACGAGCTGGTGATCGACGCCCACCTCGCCGAACTCGTTCTCGATCACCGCGAGTTTCTTCCCGTGGTTCTCCGTGAGAATCCGGTTCAGGAGCGTGGTTTTGCCGGCCCCAAGGAAGCCGGTGAGAACAGTGACAGGAATCATGGAAGCGCAGATTGCGGAAGGAGGAGGCCGGATTGGCAAGACAGGGCTGGAAACCCGCCAAGCTTGGCGCCGGTCTGCCGGCGTCAAATCCAGGGCCGGAAGGCCGCCAGGTAGCCGGCGGGAAATTCTTTTTGATCGGCCGGAAGCTCCACAAAGCCGTCGGTGCCGATCAGCCCGGAGAAGTCTCCGGAGGTGTTGATCGGATCCGGTCGCGCGGCGGTCATGCCCCGGCCATTGCTTTCAAGGCGCACCGGCAGGAAGTAGGCGAGGGGCGGAGCGAATGTGACGGCTTCAGCCAGCGGCAGCATCTGCAGCGGTTTTTCCGCGGCGCCCGAGGCGCGGGTCAGCGCGGGCAGAATGTAGCGGTGGGCGCAGATGTAGGACGCCGCGGGATTGCCCGGGAGCGCAAACACGGGGGTGCGGCGGGGGCTGATCCCGTACCACATGGGTTTGCCCGGACGCTGCGCGACGCCATGGAAAATCTTTTTCACCTGCAGGGCCTCCAGCACGACGGGCAGGTAATCGAACTTTCCCTTGGAAACCCCGCCGGTCAGCA
>CAIYFD010000153.1 GCA_903925425.1 uncultured Opitutia bacterium
TCCTGGAGTTTTCCGCTGCCGACTGGAGCGACGTCATGGACGTCAACCTCGGCGGCGCCTTCCGTCTCGGCCAGGCCTTTGCGGGCGCGCTCGTCGCCGACAAAGCGCGGGGCAGCGTCATCAATGTCGCTTCGCTGCTCTCGTTCCAGGGCGGCATCCGCGTGGCGTCGTACACCGCCGCCAAAAGCGCGCTGCTCGGACTCACGCGCCTGATGGCCAACGAGCTCGCGGGGCAGGGGATCAAGGTCAACGCCCTCGTCCCCGGCTACATGATTACGGACAACACCGCGGCCCTGCGCGCCGACCCCGTCCGCTCCGCCGAGATCCTCGGGCGGATTCCCGCGGCTCGCTGGGGCACGCCCGAGGACCTGAAGGCCGCGGTTGTCTTTCTCGCTTCTTCGGCTTCCGATTACATGCACGGCTCCACTCTGGCTGTGGATGGCGGCTGGCTCGCCCGCTGAACCCCGTTCCCGTTTCCCCATGAAAGTTTTCCCCGTTCTGGCGCTGTTGCTTGCCGCGGCGGCTTCCCTCGGCGCCGCCGAGACCCCGCGCACCTTTGGCGGCGCCACGCCCCTCGAGTGGTCCGAGCGCCTTGCCCAGTCCGAGATGAAACGCCTCGGCAACACGCTTGAGGCCGGCGGCACGCCGACCGCGAAATGGGACTACGCGCCGAGTGTCTTCGCCCTGTCATTGGTCCGCCTCGGCGAGCTGCAAAAGAATGACACCTATGTTCAGTACGGCACCCGCGCCGTGGCGTCCCACGTCAGCAGCGAGGGTGTCATCGCGGGCTTCAAGCTCGAGGAGTACAACATTGACAGCATCACGCCGGGGAAGGTGCTCCTGGCGGCCCTGGATCGCGGCGTGAAAAGTGACGCCTACATCAAGGCCGTGCACACCCTCCGCGGCCAGATGGCCACCCAGCCGCGCACCAGCGAGGGCGGCTTTTGGCACAAGCAGAGATACCCGAACCAGATGTGGCTCGACGGTCTCTACATGGCTTCGCCCTTCCTCTCGCAGTACGCGCAGCGCTTCAACGAGCCGGCGCTCTATGACGATGTCGCGAAGCAAATCCTCCTCACCGACCGTCACCTGTACGATCCGGCGAGCGGACTCCACAAGCATGCTTGGGACGAGGCCAAGGTGCAGACTTGGGCCGACAAGCAGACCGGTCTTTCGCCGAACTTCTGGACCCGTTCGATCGGCTGGTACGGCATGGCGATCGTCGACGTGCTCGACACCCTGCCGGTGACCCAGTCCGGGATCGACGGGATCGTGGGTGCGCTCCGGCACGTGGCTGACGGCGCCGTGAAATGGCAGGATCCGCAGTCGGGCGTCTGGTGGCAGGTCACCGATCAGGGTACCCGCGCCGGCAACTATCTTGAGGCCTCCGGCTCCTCGATGCTGGTCTACACCTTGGCGAAGGCCGTGAACCAGGGCTACCTGCCGCGCGACAAATATCTGCCGGCGATTCTCAAGGGCTACGAGGGTCTCGTCCGCGAGTTCATCAAGGCCAACCCCGATGGCACGATCCGCCTGACGAAGGTCTGCTCGGTCGCTGGGCTCGGCTACACCAACTCCGCGGGCAAGCCGCGGGACGGGTCATTCGAGTACTATATCAGTGAGCCGGTCGCGGATAATGATCCCAAGGGCACGGGTCCGTTCATCCTCGCCGGCTTGGAGGTCAATCGCCTCCTCAGCAACACCGGCTCCCCGGTCGCGCCGCGCTTCACCGACTGGAGCTCGGTCCCCGGGATCCTTGCCCGGATCAAGGCGCCGGAGTTCCCGGCGCGGGACTTCAATGTCACCGCCTACGGCGCCCGGCCCGGCGCGGACGCCACCGCGGCGATCAAAGCGGCCATCGAGGCCTGCACCACGGCGGGCGGCGGCCGCGTGGTGATTCCGGCCGGCGAGTGGCTGACCGGAGCGATCACCTTGCAGAGTAACGTCAACCTCCACGTCAGCCAGGGCGCGACGCTGAAGTTTACCACCGATCCGAAGGCCTATCCCATCGTCTTCACGCGCTTCGAGGGCGTTGAGGCGATGAACTACTCGCCGCTGATCTACGCCTACGGCCAGCACAACATCGCCGTCACCGGCGAAGGCACGCTCGACGGCCAGGCCACCCAGGACAACTGGTGGGCCTGGAAAACCCGGCCGGACAGTGTGGCGTCGCGGCTCCGCCTGATCGACTTGGGCGAGCGCAATGTGCCCGTCGCCCAGCGCGTGATGGGCGAGGGAAGTTACCTCCGCCCGAACTTCATCCAGCCCTACAACTGCGAGAACGTCCTCATCGAGGGCGTCACGATCATCCGCTCCCGATGTGGGAGCTGCATCCGGTGCTCTCGAGGAACGTCACGATCCGCGGCGTGAAGATTGATTCGCACGGCGTGAA
>CAIYFD010000154.1 GCA_903925425.1 uncultured Opitutia bacterium
ACCGTTGTATTGCTCATGTTTTCTCTTTGTTGCTCCGAAGTTGAGCTAGAGAGTAGAAAACAGGTGTAGAAAGCAACGGTTCAGAAAAACGTAAAATGGTGCAAAGCAATAAAATGCCAGAGTAGCTCAGTGGTAGAGCAGAGGACTCATAAGCCTTTGGTCGCCGGTTCAATCCCGGCCTCTGGCACCAATTTCCCGCCTCGCGGGTTTCAATCCGAAGTTCCGGGAATCACAGATTCGTGGGCCCGGCAGTCACGGCTTCTGCCCTCGGGCCACGGGCTCGCTGTTATCCAAAACCGGCGAGTTTACACCAAAAGGTGCGCAGTCGGATTCCGCGGAGTGTCGCATGATGGGACTGTCCGAGGTCCCTGCATCACCCGCGAGCGCCATGCCATCCCATCCCACCCCGCCATCACCCGACAAGTTTGCTTGGTCCGCCATCGCCCGCGAGGGCCTGCCCAAGCGGCCGGCCGAGGAGCGGATCGCGGACTACGATGAGATCTACGGCAACTTCGACGAGGAAACCGTCCGCGCCCAGGCCCGGCGCTGCATCCAATGCCCGCATCCGCTTTGCATGCAGGGCTGCCCCCTCGGCAACCGGATCCCGGAGTGGCTCCGCCTCACCGAGCAGGGACTCTTCCTCGAGGCGGCGGCCGTGTCGCGTTCCACCAGCAACATGCCGGAGATCTGTTCGCGGGTCTGTCCGCAGGAGCGGCTGTGCGAGGGCGCGTGCATTCTGAACGTGCGCACCCAGCCGGTCGCCATCGGCGCGGTGGAGCGTTTCATCAACGACTATGCGTTCGCGCACCATGCCGTCGCGCTCATGCCGGCCCCGCCCAACGGCCATCGTGCCGCGGTGGTCGGGTCGGGCCCCGGCGGGATCGCCTGCGCGGATGAACTCATGCAGCAGGGCTGCGCGGTGGATGTGTACGAGGCCCAACCGATCCCCGGCGGGCTGCTGGTGAACGGCATTCCGGCCTTCAAGCTCGACAAGGGCATCGTGGCGCGGCGGATCGATCTGCTGGCCAAGGCGGGGGTGCGATTCCATCCCAACATCCGGGTTGGATCAGACGTCACGCTTACGGAGCTGCGCCGGAGCCATGATGCGGTCTTTCTTGGGCTCGGCGCCCAGCGACCCAAGGGACTCGACATCCCCGGGGCGGAACTCGCCGGCGTCGTCGCCGCCCTGCCCTTCCTGATCCAGAAGAACCTGGAGGAATCCCTCATGGACTTACCTCCGGTCAACGTGGCGGGCAAACGCGTCGCGGTTCTCGGCGGCGGCGACACGGCGATGGACTGCCTGCGCACGGCGCTGCGCAGCGGGGCCCGCGAGGCGGTCTGTATTTACCGGCGCGATCTCGCCAACATGCCCGGCAGCAAGAAGGAGTATGCCAACGCCGTCGAGGAGGGTGCGCGCTTTGAGTTCCTGACCAACCCCGTCGGCTTGATCGGCGGACCCGACGGCGCGGTGACCGGGGTGCGTTGCGTGCGCATGGAACTCGGGGCACCCGATGCCTCGGGCCGGCGGAAACCGCGGGCGGTGCCGGGCTCAGAGTTCAACGTGGACGCCGATATCCTGCTCGTGGCCTACGGCTTTGACGCAGTCCCCTTCTCGCCCGGCAGCGACCTCGCCGAGATCGCGACGGACGACTGGGGCGTGATTCAGGTCGACGGCAACCAGATGACAAGTGTGCCGGGTATTTTTGCCGGCGGCGACTCGTCGCGCGGACCCAGCTTGGTCGTCCACGCGGTGCGCGATGGACGGAAGGCCGCCGAGGGCATCATGCGGTACCTGCACGGCCGCGAGGTCCTCAATCAATTGTCCGCAACGATCTGACCCATCCCGCCCATGCGTTTCCCGCCGGCTCCAGCGGCGGGTTGGGCAGCAGAATATTCACTCCCGCGAACCGTCCGGCCCGTCCGGCAACTCGCGCAAGGCCGCGCGGTCGCCCTCGTCCTTCGCCAGCACGTCGCCCGTCTCGCTGGAAGCCGAGCCAGCTAGGCGCTGGCGCGCTGGCTTTACTTCGCTGCGTTATCGATCTTCGCCAGCTTCCAGCCGCCCTTGTCCAGCTTCACGTAGAGCTGGGTACTCACCGGGCCGCTCGCCGTGGCCGCGTCGGCGGCCAGCGCGAGGCCGGCATGGCCGCTGAGCTTGACCCAACGCTCGGCCGGGATCGAGGCGGGGCGTTCATCGTCGGCCTTGGCGGCGGCCCCCATGCTGATCAAGGCAACAAGCAGGCCGGCGGCGAGGAGAGCGGAAATTTTAAATGTTTTCATGGGGAGGAGGTCGTTTGGTGTTTGGTACTGAGCTAAAGGTTGGGACATTGCCCGCCGCCTGAACGACGCCAAGCCGGGAAGTGATGACAGGATGGCAATCCTACGGTGCCGCGGTGAAGGCTCCGTCCAGCAGCACCCGCGTCTGCACCTCGAGCGAGCCTGAGAAATATGGCGGGAACAGAATCAGAACTGCGTGCTCGGCCGGGCCAAGAGTGATCGTGTCGTGCCAGGAGAGGTAACTGCGGCCGCGAAAGCTGGCGCGCAGCGTCAGGCGCGCGGAACGGCCGGTGGACAACGCGGGATTCAGGCCGGCCTCGATGCTGATGCGCCGGCCATTCAACTCGCCGGACAATTCCAGTCCGCTGAAATTCAGAATCTGAAGCTGCCCGGCCGCCCGCTGCCGCGGGCCGTCATCCAACACCGTCACCTGATACCGGCGCAGGCCGGTGCCGCCCGGGGTGGATGCGACCAACAGCAGCACGTCCCTCCATCCGGCCGGGATGGCAACCTCGGCGACGGTTGCCCCGGTGTTGGTCTCGACCAACCGCAGCGGCCGCGGTCCGCGATGCTCCTGACGCGGCGAACGCGCCGTCGGATAAAAAGTCAGTGGCACCACCACCCCACCCGGCTGCGCCAGGTAACCCAGGCCCTCGATCGGTTCCGCGGCAAACACAGTGAACCGCACCACGGGCAGCGCCGCCGTATTGGTCTGGGCGCGAATCGGTCCGGCCGCAGGACCGAGGCCAAGTGCGAAGGCTCCAAGCAAAACCCTCAAAAACCACCAGGAACTTTGACCGCGGATTTCGCAGATCCAAACCGGATGCTGAGTGATTCTGCCTCTTTTCATCTGCGCTCTCTGCGTAATCTGCGGTTAAAAGTCAGATCTCGTCCGCGCCGAGCCAGCGAAACGCCACGATGCGGAAGCGGCGGCCGAAGCGCGCATTGGTTTCATTCAGCGCCGCCGGCGCAGTCTCCTCCGACTGGCTTGGATCCACCCATGCCGGCACGCGCTGCACAAGTGCCTCGGCCCATGTCCGTGCCTCCACTTCGCCGGTCAGCGCGTTCACCGCGTCGCCATAGGTCCGGATCAGGAAGGTGTCCGACCGGGCGAACAGCAACGGGGCGAGCGCGGTCATGACGTCGGCGGACGTCAGCCATTGGGAACTGAACTCGGCCACGGTGGCGTTGAGGTCGGCTGATGCGATCGCCTCCTCGAGTAGATTCCGCGGCACGCCGCTGCTGTCCGGAAACAACGCCGAGGGAGCGAGAAATTCGCGCACGGAACGGAATGGCCCTGCTGCCACGAATCTTCGCCGGTTGGCGGCAACGATCGCTTCCGCCAGCGCCTTTACCTCGCGGTCCGAAAGGGTCCGTACGCCCCGCCGAAAGAGATGGGTGTTCGCCGCGGACGTTGTCGAGGGTGAGGACGGAGGCACGGTTGCGCTCGCAGCATAGGTGGACGACGCGGTCGGGCTGTCCGATTGCAGGATTTCCTGCGCGGAGGCCGGGAAACGAAAGAACACGGCCGCGGCCTCCGGCAGTGCCCGGGTCGCATCGCCCGCGGCCGTGCCGGAGTTTGCCGTGGCCGCGAGGTAGTTGAAGGCCAGCGGCGCGGGAAACCGCACGGTCCGCAGTACGGCCGTCCACGCCGTCACGTCGCGACTGTTCAGGTTGAAGGCGCCACCCTGCAAAAGGTGCCGCGACGAATATCCCTCGGCCGCATGCAGCCGCAGGGTCCCCACGGTCGGCAGGAAGCCGTCCGCCGCCGCCACGAATTGCAGTCGGGGGTTCGGCAATGGCCCGCCGGCCTCCGGACTCACGCCCACGGCGAGACCCGAAAAGAAATACCGGTCGAACCAGCGATTCCACCCGCCAGCTTCTGCCCACGAGTTGCCGACCGCAAAGGGGCGCTCCCCGGCCAGGTGCAGATGTTGCAGCGCCCCGACCGAGAGAATGGGTCCTCGCGGCAACTCGAACAGCGGCGTGTCCTCGTTGTACGACTGGCCCGTGGCCGAGGTTGGTGTGGCCGGCAGCGCGCGGTCGAGCAGGCGGTCGGGAAAGGACACCGTGACGAAGTTCGGATAGAGTTCGGGAC
>CAIYFD010000155.1 GCA_903925425.1 uncultured Opitutia bacterium
CGCCGCGCCAGCCGCCTGCGCGCGGCGCAGGGGCTCGCCCCAGATCGCCTCGATCTCGACCGCGCGCCCCGCAAGGCAATCGACGAGGCTCGAGGGTTGGTACGGACCCATCGGGCGCGTCACGTCGATCTGTCCCTGGATGAATTTCTCCGGGATCACGTGGCCGAACCTCGCCGCGGCCGCGGCCACCTCGTCCATCAGAGCGCGCACCTCCGCCGCCAGCGCGGGATCGGCGAGGATGCGGTCGGTCGTGATCCCGCCGGCCGCGATCGCGAGCCCGTTGAAGGGCACGTTCCAGACCAGCTTCCGCCAGCGCGACTCCGCGAGATGGTCGACGACGTTGCACTTCACCCCCGCGGCCGCGAACAACGCCGCGAGGGCCCGGGTGCGCTCCACCGCCGGCCGCCCGTGCTCCCCGAGCGTGATCGAGCCGGGGTGATAACACGTCACTTCACCGGGGCCGGTGCGCGTCGAGGCGATGAAGCAGATCCCGCCGAGCACGCGCTCCGCGCCGACGATCCCGGCGAGAAGCTCCTCATTGCCAAGACCGTTCTGGAGCGTGACGACCAGCGTGTTTGGGCCGACCAGCGGCGGGAGTAGCCGCGGCAGCTCCGTGTTGCCGGTGGTCTTGAGCGCCACCAGCACGACATCCACCGGGCCGATCTCTTCCGGCCGCGCGAACACCGCCGCCGGCCGCAGCTCAAGCGTGCGCGTCTTCTCGACGACGCGCAGGCCCTGGGCCCGCAGCGGCGCGGGATCGCCGCGCACCAGAAAACGCACATCCGAGCCGGCCAGCGCCAAGCGCACGCCGTAGTTCAGGCCGATGGCGCCCGCCCCGACAATCGCGAAGGTGGTCATGGTTGATTCAGCCGGAAAATCTTCACGGTCGGCTGGCGCACGCCGCGCCCGAGTTCCTTCAGGCAGGTCCAGCCCGCCGGGGCCAGTTCCGTACCGCCCGGCATTTCAAACACCACCAAAGCCTCCGGGTGGCCGGCGAGGAGTTCCGCCAGCCGGGAAAATAACCGGGGCGCAACTTCCGGTATGATCTCGTAAGGCGGATCCACAAACACGAGGTCCGGCGCCGGTTCGCCCGGCACGATTCCGACCTTGAGCGCGTCACCCTGCCGGATCTCCAGGCCGTCGAGACCGCAGCCGAGGCTCTTGCAGACGGCGGCCACGTTGTGCCGCACGCAGGCGACGGCCTTGGCGTTTTGCTCGACCCAGATCCCGCCGGCCGCGCCGCGGCTCAACGCCTCCAAGCCGTAGGCACCGCTGCCGGCAAACAGGTCGAGAAAACGCGCCCCGGCCAGCCGCCCGGCCAGGCTGGAGAACACCGATTGCCGCATGCCGTCCGTCGCCGGCCGCACCGCATCGCCCTTCGGCACGATCAGGTTGATCCCGCGGGCTTCGCCGCCGCTGATGCGCATGATGGGCTCCGGTGGTTTGCGTGGCGGCGGTCAGCCGCGCTTCGTGAGTTTCTTCAGCGCCCGGTTGATTTTCTCCAGGTCGCAGACGTCCGGGTCGTAGTCGGGCCCGACCCACTCGCGCCACTCGCGGCCCAGCTCGGTGGCGGGCTCCTTCAGGCAGGCGAGCATGTCATGGAAGGCCTCGAGCCCGCCGCAGTCCTCGGGCGGGCCGGCATGGTCACCAGCGAGGCACACCGGATA
>CAIYFD010000156.1 GCA_903925425.1 uncultured Opitutia bacterium
CTTGTCCCCGCCGGAGTGCTTTTCAAATTCCCGAACGTTGGCGACCCGCAATGGAACGACGCCGGTTATTTCGGCGCCCCGTCCCGGGAGATCCTTTCGAACCACAGCCCCCTCGAGATTAATTTTGCGGTCGCCGCGACCGCCTTCGGCCTAGATCTGCGGGCGTTCCAGGGCTATCCGTCCACCGCCACGGTGACCGTTTACGCGGCCGACAAGTCCACCATACTCGCCACCATCCCCAACCTCTCGCTTGCCACGTCTGGCGTCCCGATCTTCTTCGGCTACCGGGCAACCGGGGGGATTGGCAAAGTGCTCCTGGAAAACAGCGGTCAGAGCTGGAGCCCGCTCATCGACAACCTGACCTTCACGGTCATTCCCGAGCCGTCTGGATGCGCGTTGCTCGGCTGCGGCATTGTTTTGCTCGTGTGCGTCCGACGCCGCGTCCGGCTCGGTTGAATCCGTTGCCAACGGCGAGCCGCTAACTCCCGGTGCCGCCCGGCAACCGCAGACTCCGCCAGGACTTCAGCGCCTCGTCCCGCGCGGTAGCGTGGTCCACGATCGGCATCGGATAGTTGCCTCCCAGCCTGACTCCGGCCGCCGCCAGAGCGGCCGGCGGAGCTTCCCAAGGGGCGTGCAGAAACTCAGTGGGAACCTTCGCCAGCTCCGGCACCCAGCGGCGCACATACGCGCCTTCGGCATCGAACTTCCGTCCCTGCAACACCGGCGCAAACACCCTGAAATACGGCGCGGCGTCGGCCCCGCAGCCTGCCGTCCACTGCCAGCCGAGCGTGTTCGAGGCGAGGTCGGCGTCCACGAGGGTGTCCCAGAACCACTCCGCGCCAAGCGTCCACGGCTGGCGCAGGTGCTTCACCAGAAAGGACGCCGCAATCATCCGGACCCGGTTGTGCATCCAGCCCGTGTGCCAGAGCTCGCGCATGCCGGCATCCACGATCGGGTAACCCGTGCGCCCGCGCTGCCACGCCTCGAGCATCCGGCCGCCGGAGTCGGCGGCCCAGGGAAACCGCGCAAACTCCCCGCGCAGCGGTTCGGCGGGCGTCTGCGGAAAATGAAAGAGCAGGTGATGGGCAAACTCGCGCCAACCGACCTCGCTCAGGAAAACCTGCGCGCCCTTCCCCGGCGGAAATACGCCGCTCGATTTTCCCACCGCCCGCACCGCCGCCCAGACCTGGCGCGGACCAATCTCGCCGCAGTGCAGCGACGGCGAAAGTCCCGAGGTGCCGGCCTGCGCCGGATCGTTGCGCGCCTCGGCGTAGTCCGCCATCGAACCCGCCGCGAATTTCCGCAGCCGCGCCCGCGCACCCGCCTCGCCGGGTAACCACACCGCCGCCATGCCCTGGTCCCAGCGGATCCGCGGCAGCAGGCTCAACGCGTCCAACGCAAGCGACTCGGGCCAGCGCGCCGGAGCCGGGATCATCCCGGCGGGAGCCCGCACCGGCTCGGTGACGTTGAGCGTCAGGCAGTGCCGCCAGAACGGCGTGAAAACCTTGAAGGGACCGCCCTCGCGGTTCCGCACCTCGTGCGGTTCAAACAGCAGCGCGCTGTTCCAGCTCTTCGCCTCGGTCCCCGCCGCGACCAGCGCCGCCTTGAGCGCGGAATCGCGGGCGATGGCCGCCGGTTCATAGCGGCGATTCCAATAAACCGCGCCGGCGCCGGTCGCCTGCTGCAGCGCCGGAATGATCTCGGCCGCCGACCCGCGCGCGAGGATCAGCCGTGAGCCTTTCTCACGCAGCGACGCGTCGAGCGAATGCAGCGAATGATGCAGCCACCAACGCGACGCCCCGCCCGCCGCCCAGCGGCCCTCCGCCGCGTCATCCAGCACATAGACCGGCACCACCGGCCCGCCGCGCGCGACCGCGGCATTCAATGCCGGGTTGTCCTGCAACCGCAGGTCCTGCCGGAACCAAAGTAACGTAGGAGAAGCGGACACGCCCCGAAGGAGATCCGCTCGGCCTTTTATGCAAGCCGCCCCAACCAAAACCCCGGATATTTTAACCGCGGATTTCGCAGATGAATACCGGATTCCGGACAATTCTCATCTGCGCCATCTGACCTAGCTGCGGTCAAAATCAGGCCCAGTGTATTTTCCTGGAGCGCAGGACCGGGACATCCAACAAAACAAACATTTCGGACTTCGACTCGCCATCGCCGATGGAGCCACCGCTTACCCTGCCACGGGCGGAGCGCCGGCTTGCGGCAGGCGTCAACCCCGGACCTAATCGCCGCGATGCCGAGCCCGTCCGACGCCGCACCCGCCCCCGCCACTCCCGGCGTCCGTGCCCGGCCATTGCTCACCCTCATCGGACTGTTGGGCTTGGCCGCGGTCACGCTCGCGAATCCCGGCGCGACCCGGATGTACGCGTGGCCCTGGGTGTTCGCCTATTGGGCAACGCTGCTGACCCCAGTGGCCCTCCTGATCCTGCGTGCCCTTGATCCGGCCACGCCGTGGGTGCTGCCCAATCGGGCGTGGACCATTCTTGCGCTCGCTTGGTGCGCCGTCGTGGTGGTCTCGGCCCTCGCGAGCCCGTACTGCGGGACCGTTTTGCTTTGGAGTGCGCCTCTGCTGGCGGCCCCGGCGCTCTTCTTCGTGGTGTTCGATTGGCTGCACGGCGAGCCGGACACCTTCGCGGAGCGTTCGGGCCTCCTGCACCAAGCCGCCGGGCTCTTCCTTGGCGTC
Source organism: uncultured Opitutia bacterium (assembly GCA_903925425.1). Taxonomy (GTDB): domain Bacteria; phylum Verrucomicrobiota; class Verrucomicrobiia; order Opitutales; family Opitutaceae; genus CAIYFD01. The sequence goes on from CAIYFD010000156.1 coordinate 2,696, forward strand.
GTGGCTTTCGTGAGCCTCGCCCTCTGGCTCTCCGATTTCGTGCAGCAGCCGGACTGGCGTTCGGTGTGGCTCGCCCGCAACCCCCACCCGCTCGGACATTCCAATTACACCGCGGGACTGACGCTGCTCATGCTGCCATGTTTTGCCGGGCTCGCTCTCGCGAACTCCGGTCGCGCGCGGCGGGCATGGTGGGTGGGCGCCGTGGTCGCCTTGGTGCTGCTTTTTACCACCGGCAGCCGGGGTGGATTCGCCGGACTCGCCGTGCTGGCCCTCGCAGCCACGCCCGCCATCGCGAGGAAGCTCGGGCTGAAACTCTGGCTTGTGGGGATCGTCGGACTCGCCGCCTGCGCGTTGCTCTTCGCCGCCAATCCCCGCATCCGTGGAATGCTCAGCGGCGCGACCGCTGACGCTCCGCCGAATCCCAGCAACGTCCAGCGCACGGCGATGTTCACCGCTGGCCTCCGCCTCGGCGCCGAGCGTCCCCTTCTCGGCTGGGGTCCGGGCGCCACCCCGCTCGCCTATCCGCGGGTCCGCGCGCAGCTCGATGGTGGCAGCGAGAACGTCCTCCAGTTGCACAGCCTGCCCGTGGAGCTCTGGGCGGAATTTGGCGCCGCGGGTGTGCTGGTCGCGCTCGGGGCGTTGGGGCTCGCTATTCGGTCTGCGTTCCGAGGTAGGGCGGACTCGGTGCGTCCGCCGTCCGAATCCTCAAATCAC
>CAIYFD010000157.1 GCA_903925425.1 uncultured Opitutia bacterium
GAGTGTGCCGGGCGCGTAGTGCGTGCTGCCGTTGAAGGCCAGGTGCTCGAGGAAATGGGCGACACCGCGCTGGCCCTCGGTCTCCTGCAGCGAGCCGGCGTTGACGAGCAGGCGGAGCGAGGCGCGATCGCGCGGCTCCTGGTTTGGGCGGATGACGTAGCGGAGGCCGTTCGGGAGGGTGCCGAAGCGCAGGGCGGGGTCGGGCTTGAGATCGCTGCTTTCCTGCGGGAAGGGCGCCGCGGCCGGAAACGCGACGGGGGCGACGGCCAGGAGCAGGGCAAGGGCGGCAAGGAGTCGGCGGATCATGGAGGTGGGAACGAGACGATGGGGGAAATATTTCAGGCCGCCATGATTTTTCGGCGGGAATGTCCTGCAGGAGGGAGGGCGGTTCCTCGATCCGAACGCCCAACGTCGAACGCTGAACGTCCACGTGCGGTCCAGGTGAGGTCGGCCGCCTTGATGGATTATGCTTGGACGTTCGGCGTTGGGCGTTCGGCGTTGGCCCGGTACTCACCCGAACTTTCCCGTTGCGCGGTGCCGGGCTTTCCCGGCCAATCATGGCAACCCATGCTCTGGCTTTACCGACTCCTGTTTGCCCCGGTTTGCCTCGTGCTGGCGCCGCTTTACCTCAGGCGGATGTGGCGGCGCGGTGGCTACCGCGAGCGTTTTGGCGACCGCTTCGGGGCCGTGGGCCTCGGACCCCGGCGGAACGGCGTGAAGCGCATCTGGATCCAGGCGGTGAGCGTGGGCGAGATGCTGGCCATCGGCCCGTTGCTGGAGGCGCTGCGGTCGGACGGCGTGGAGGTTTATCTCACCACGACCACGAGCACCGGCTACCGTGTCGCCTGCGACCGCTATGCCACCACGGTGACGGCGGTGGGATATTTTCCGTTGGACTGGTGGTTCTTCTCGCGGCGCGCGTGGCGGCGGGTCGATCCCGACCTCGCGATCCTGACTGAGGGCGAACGCTGGCCGGAGTTCCTGCACCAGGCGCATGTCCGCGGCGTGCCGGTGCTGGCGGTGAACGCCCGGATCTCCGACCGCGGTTACCGCCGCATGATGGCGGTCCGTCCCGTGGTGCGTCCCCTGCTCACCGGGCTTTCCCGCGTGCTGGCCGTGTCGGACCTCGACGCCGCGCGTTTTCGCGACGTGGGGTTCACGGCCGCGGAGGTCACGGTCATGGGCAACATCAAGCTCGACGTCGCGATTCCGCCGCTCACCGCGGAGGAACACGCGCCGTTGCGGCGGGAGCTCGGCCTGCCGGAGGGTCCGGTGTTGCTCGGCAGCTCGACGTGGCCCGGCGAGGAGGCCGCTTTGGTGGCGGCGTGGAAAGCGGCGCGCGCGTCCGGACGGGCGCTGTCCCTGCTGCTCGTGCCGCGCCACGCCGAGCGCCGCGCGGAGATTGAAGCGCTGCTGCGCGCGGAGGGCGTCACGCATCACTTTCGTTCGCGGGGCCCGGCGCCGGGTCCGGTTGAGGTGTCGGTCGCGGACACCACGGGCGAATTGCGGCGCCTGACCCAGCTCGCCGACATCGTCTTTGTGGGCAAGAGTCTGCCGCCGCACACGGAGGGCCAGACACCGGTCGAGGCGGCCGCGCTGGGCCGGCCGCTGCTCTTCGGCCCGGGCATGACGAATTTTCGGGTGATTGCGCGCGACCTGGTCACCGCCGGCGCCGCCTTGATTGTGGCCGACTCCGCGGCACTGACGGTGACCGTGTCGGCCCTGCTCGCCGATCCTGCCCGCCGTGGGTCCCAGTCCGCCGCGGCCCGGGTCTGGCAGCAATCCAACCAAGGCGCGATTCATCGCACTCTGGGTGCGATCCGCGGGGAGCTCGCCCGGCGTCCGGTACGGTAGGACAGTGACTCCGTCACGGTCGATTTCGCAGCGCGCGGCGCTCACGGGGTGAGCGCGCTTCCGGGGAAGGCGCCCCCGTAATTCGTGGTTGCACCGGGCCAGCCCGTTTCTAGGTTCCAATTTTTCCCCGAATGCAATCGCACGGGCCGAAGCGAGTCTATACCCCTCAGTCGCTGGAATTTTGGTTCGAGAAGCTCGATTCCGAATGGGAGGGTCATTTTCAATCGGCTCAGCTTGAGGAAGGGCGCCGGATCTACCGCGACGGCGAGGTCCGCGAGCTGGAACTGACGGACCATGATGCGATTGTGCACCGCCGCGTGGACAAGCGCGACGAGTACGCGGTGCTGGAATGGGACGCCGCCGAGGGTAGCCTCGCCGTCCGATCCTCGTCGACGGATCCCGACATGGCCCGGGCTTTGGCGGTCGCGGGCATCCACGAAATCGAGGAATTGGTCGCCGACGAGATCCCGGTCCTGCCCGGCGATCCCGTTCCCAACGGCAACGGAGCGAAGCACGCGGTTGCGCCGGGTCGTTCGATCGCGAACGGCTCCCACGGCTCGAATGGTTCCAATGGATCGCATGGGGCCACCGTCACCAACGGCAACGGCGCCGCGAAACCGCCGGCGGCGCCCGGGGACGTCCGGGCCCTGCTCCTCGTTTTCAAGGTCCGCACCGCCGGCCTCCTCTTCCAGGCCTATTGGCTCGATGCGAACGGCCGTTCGCGGCAGCCGGCGCTCGGCAGCGCGGCGCACGCCAACGGCCATGCGCCGATCCCCTCCTCCGAGCGCGCGAAGCTGATCAACCTCGCGGCCTACGCGCGGCGCGCGCACTTCCATTATCATCAGGAGAACGGCCAGTACCTGATGGAGTCGCTCGTCGAGATCCCGAATTTCCTGAAGACCGTGCTGCCCGCCTGGCGCCGGCATTTTGTCGTCGAGCTCGACGACCGCGCGGCGCTGCTGCAGAAGGGCACGCGTTTCATCGAGATCGAGGCCGTCGCGGAAAAGGCCGCGCCCGGCGTGGCCGGCGGCCCCGGCGGGTCGCCGTCGGAGGACGGCCTCAACCTCCGCTGGATTTTTCGGGCGGGCGAGAGGATGCTGACCGACACCGAGGTGAACGCGCTCCTGCGCAAGCACGGGGGCCCCGTCATCCTCCCCAACCTCGGCATCGTTTCGCTCGAGGCCGCGCGCTGGGAGTCGTTCAACGCTTGGCAGAAGAACGTCGCCGACACCCACGGCGAGGGCGCGCTCTCGCCCTATCTGGTTTTCTCCCTGTTCAACGACGCGAAGCTGAAGCTCACGCTTTCCCCGGAGGTCGAGGCCTGGCGCCGGCAGGTGCTGACGCCGCCCGAGCTTTCGCCGACGCTGCCCGAGCTGCTCCGTCCCTACCAGCGCCGCGGCGTCGAGTGGATGCACCATCTCGTCGAGGTCGGCTGCCACGGCCTGCTCGCCGACGAGATGGGCCTTGGCAAGACGCTGCAGGTCCTCTCGCTCCTCGCGACGCGCCCGGTGGCGGACCGCCCTTCACTCGTCGTCTGCCCGGCCAGCGTGGTGCCGGTCTGGCGCCAGGAAATCCAGAAATATTTCCCCGAGCTCGCGGTCGACGTCCTGAAGTCGGGCAACGACTTCTCCGCCCGCACGGGTCAGGTCATCTGGCTCGCGAGCTACACCCAGCTGCGCAAGCACCGCGAGCTGCTGCCGGCGCACGAGTTCGGCTACGCGGTGCTCGACGAGGGCCAGTTCATCAAGAACCCCGACGCGAAGGTCACGCAGACCTGCTTCGCGGTCCGCGCGCGCCACCGGCTTGTGCTCACCGGCACGCCGCTGGAAAACCGCCAGCTCGATCTCTGGAGCATCTTCCGCTTCCTCCTGCCGGGCCTGCTCGGCTCGCGCTCCAGCTTCGAGTCGGCGCTCAACACGGATCGCGACGGCACCCTGACCCGTCTGCGCGCGCAGCTCGCGCCGTTTGTCCTGCGCCGCACCAAGAACGAGGTCGCGAAGGAACTCCCGCAGAAGGTCGAGATGGATCTGATCTGCCCGCTGACCGATGTGCAGCGCGCGGAGTACGCCCGCATCTGCTCCGAGGGTCTGGCGCGGCTGGGCGACGACGTCGGTACGGCGATGCGGGAAAAATCCTTCGGCTTCCTCGCGCTGCTCACGCGGCTGCGCCAGACGTGCTGCGATCCCGACATGCTCCCGTGGCTGAAGTCGCCGCTGAGCGACTCCGGCAAGATCAACCTCCTGATGGAGAAACTCACCGAGATCGTCGGCAGCGGTCACAAGGTCGTGATCTTCTCCCAGTTCGTGATGCTGCTCGACCGCGTGCGCGAGGCGCTGGCGCAGCGGTTTCCCGATCTCGCGCGGCATGAGCTGACGGGGATGACGCTCGACCGGCAGAAACCGGTGGCGGACTTCCAGACCGCCACGGGTGCCGCGGTGATGCTCGTTTCGCTCAAGGCCGCCGGCACGGGCATTACGCTGCACGCAGCCGACTACGTCTTCCTGCTCGACCCGTGGTGGAACCCGGCGGTGGAGGCGCAGGCCGTGGACCGCGTGCACCGGATCGGCCAGACCAACACCGTGTTTGTTTACCGCATGGTAACCGCCGGCACGATCGAGGAGCGCATCCAGGCACTGAAGGCCTCGAAGAAGGACCTCTTTGACAAGCTGATCGGCAACCTCGGCGGCGACTTTGACCTCAGCCAGCACTTCAGCTCGCTGCACAGCCTCGTGCAGCTCACGTCGCCCACCGAGCAGGAGCCGGAGCCGTACACCATCGATTAGCGCCGCAGGAAAAGCGGCGTCGACGTGGTGCCGAGGCGCTGGAGCAGGTCGCGGGCGGCGGTCATCGTCGGGTCGAGGCGCAGCGCTTCGTTGAGCGCGGTGCGGGCTTCGTCCATCCGGCCGGTTTGGGCGAGGAGCGCGCCCAGGTCGTAGTGCAGCGGGGCGGCGTTGGCGTGGAGTGCGATCGTGGCCCGCAGCAGGACGAGGAGGTCTTCTTTGCGGCCCGCGCGCAGCAGGGAGGGCCCGAACATCTGGTAGTAACTGGTGGCCCGGCCTGGGTTCAGTCGGACCGCCTCCGCGATGAGCGGGGATGATTCGGCGCTACGGCTGGTGCTAAGCAGGGCCAGCGCGAGGGCGATGCGGGACTGGCCGAGATGGGAGTCGAAACGGAGCGCGGACTCGAACACGGGAACGGACTCGGCGTTTTTCCCATCCGCCAGCAGGGAAATCCCGCGGTACTGGTCCATCTGTCCCCGGTAGGCGGAGGCGGCGAGGAAGTTGCCTGTGACCGACACCAGCAGGAGCCCGAGCGCGCCGGCGCGGAAAACGGCCCGGAGTCCTCCGCGGTCCGCGAGGGCGCGATCGAGGGCCATCGCTCCAATGGCGGCGAGCAGGAACAAGGCTGGGGCAAATTCGGTTTCGTAGCGGAGGCACGTACCGTAGAAGAGTCCCATCACCAGCGCGGAGGAGAGGAACGCTCCCGCAAGGGTGGCGAGTCCGGCGCGGAGAACCGGGCCTTCGCTGGCGCTGCGGCTTTTCCACGCGAGCGGCACCGCGAGGGCGAACAGCGCAAAGGGCGCGTGGGTGAGCAGGGCGAACGGCAGGTCCACGCCCCCGTGTCCCGCCGGCAGCGGAGGGAGATCCGGCTGCTGCAGGTACGGGAACCCACCGCTCCAGCTGCCCCACGCGAAGAAATACGCGCGGAGGTTGAACCACAGGTAGCCGAGCCCGAAGTGATGGATGTCCTGCCGCTCACCCGCGAGCTGGAAGGTCTGGCCGAATTCGACCGGGCTGCCGAAGCGCTGGTAGTTATAGTACGCGAGGCCGAGCCCGATGCAGGCCAGCGGGGCCACCGCGGCCGGCAGCAGGCGGCGCCAATCACCGGTGCGGTGGGCCGGATCGCGCCGGTTGCTCCATGCGCGGAGCACCGGCACGAGCAGGATGACGGCGCCGAAGAGCAGGGAAGGGCGGGAGGCCACGGCCAGTCCGTAGGCCGCGCTCGCCGCGGCGAGCGTCCAGACTTGGCGCCGCGGCTCGTGCAGCGTGCGCCAGAGCGCGACGAGCGTGAGCATGGTCAGGGCAAAGCCGCAGGCGATCGGCACCTCCCAGACGTCCGGGCGGTTGAGCATGACCGGAATGCCGGACGTCAGGCCGAGCGCCACGGCGCCGGCCGCGACGGCGCAGCCGGAGGTCTGCGGGAAGTAGCGTTGGCGGGTCGAACGCAGCAGCCACACTCCGGCGAGGAACCCGACCGAGATGAAAATCGTGACCGCCTGTGCGTGCTCGAGGTAGTGGCCGGTCACCGCCGCGTACGGCCAGAACAGCAGCAGCACCGGCGCGACACCAAAATAGAGGTAGAGCTTGCCCTGGTAATAGCTGAGGTCGTGCAGCCGGCTGGCGTCGACGAAACTGCTGCCGCGAAAATCGGCGTTGGCCTCGGGGTCGTACGGGTCTGCCAACGCCGCCAGTCCGGGCGGGGCTTCCAGTTTCAGGCTGAGCTGGCCCGCGCGAAAACCGTCCACCAGCCGGTTGTAATACGCCGTCTCCGCGGTGCGGTTGCCCAGTTCCGAAACGCGCATCCAGGCGATGACGGCGTACAGCGCCACGATCGCCGTGCACAGCCCGGCGAGGAAGATGAGCTGCCGGTTTCGGGCCGGATCTGGGGCGGGTTCCTGCACCGCCGTTAAGTGAAGGTGGCGCGCGGTCCGCGCAACTGAGTTCTGTGTCCGGATTGGTGGCCCACGACGAAGGTGCTGCGCGCCAAGGCAGAGGGCGCGAAGTTCGGAGGAGGATTGGTTTCCGAACCTTGGCGGACTTTGCCTGGCTCCGCGTCGGCGGGGCGCCTTGGCGTGAAACCATTCCGAGGTTTGGGCTGCGAGCCTCCTGCCCGGATTCGCCGCGTGCTTGTTTCCCGGGGGCGACCGGGTAGGATGGAGGAGCGTGAAGCCGACGACCCCGAGTTTTTTCCGCGGCTGAGATGAAGGTCGTCAACGAGCCCACCCAGCTCCTGATGGCGCGCCTGCTCCGGCTGCTGCGCTGGCGCGTGTGGGTCGCGGAGCGGCTGCAGCCGACCGAGTGGCAGGCGACGCTGCTGTGGGCCGCGCTCGCGGGTTTCATCGGGGCGATCTCCTCGCTGGTTTTTCGCGGGCTCGCGGAGGACATCCACCGGCTGCTCACGGGTTCCGACGCCGGGGTGGTCGAATCATTCCGTCTGCTCCCGTGGTGGGGGCGGCTCGCGGTGCCCACGGCGGGCGGATTGATCGCGGGGGCGGTGCTGCTCTGGGGCGGCCGGCTGACGCGGACCGAGAGTTCCACCGACTACATGGAGGCGATCGTGATCGGCACCGGTCAGGTGCCGATCCGCGCGAGTTTGGTGAAAAGCACCGCAGCGCTCTTCTCGATCGGCTCGGGCGGATCGATCGGCCGCGAGGGTCCGATGGTGCAGCTCTCCGCGATGTTCGCGTCGTTCCTTGGCCGCTGGCGGCGTTTCTCCCCGCCGCAACTCCGCCTGCTCGTGGCCTGCGGCGCGGCCGCGGGCATCGCCTCGGCGTACTTCGCCCCGCTGGCCGGCTCCTTCTTCGTCGCGGAGATCATCCTCGGCACGATCGCGATGGAGAGCCTTGGCCCGCTCGTCGCGGCGTCGGTCACGGCCGCCCTCACGGTGAAGTTCATGACCAACGCGCACCAACTCTACGAGGTGCCGCGGTTTGTCCTCAGTTCCCCGTGGGAGATTCCGCCCTTCCTGCTGCTCGGGCTCCTCGCGGGCGTGGGGGCGCCGCTTTTCCTGCAGTCACTGCGACTGGCCGAACGGGCCTTCCTTGTACCCCGGCTGCCGCTGGCGGCACGGCTGGGACTCGGCGGACTCATCGTTGGGGCGGTGGCGGTGGCGGTGCCCGAGGTCTGCGGCAACGGTTACAGCGTGGTGCTGGTGATCCTGAACGGCGGCTACACGTGGAAGGTCGTGGCGCTGGTTCTGGGGTGCAAGTGGCTCGCGACCGCGGCTTCGTTTGGCTCGGGTGCGCCCGGCGGCGTGTTCACGCCCTCGCTTTTCATGGGGGCGAGCGCCGGGCTGCTGTTCGGGACCGCGATTCAGGCGGTGTTTCCCGCGGGTACGGTGGACCCGGTGGCGTTCGCGCTGGTCGGGATGGGCGCCTTCCTCGCCGCGGCGACCCGGGCGCCGGTCATGGCGGTGATCCTGCTCTTCGAGATGACCCTCAGCTACGATATCGTGGTGCCGCTGCTGCTCTGCAGCGTGATCGCGTACTACACCGCCAAGGGTATCGAATCCCATTCGCTCTACAGTGAATTCCTCCGGCGCAAATCGGCTGACCAGCCGGCCGCGGGCCTGCCGGCCGGGCGGGTCGACGAGCTGATGCGGCTGAACCCGCCGTCCGCGCCGATCGATGCCCGCTTCGCAGAGATCGCGCGGACCTTCCTCGGGGTGCGGGTGAACAACCTCTACGTGACCGATGCCCATGGGCGTTTCCGCGGGGCGATTGCGCTGCACGACATCAAGCCCTACCTCGCCGACGCCGCGCTCGCGGAGCTCGTGCTGGCGCGCGACATCGTGCTGGAGGATTTTCCCCGCGTCCGGCCTGACCACACGCTGGGCGATGCCCTCGCGGCCTTTGTCGGCCTCACCGCCGAGCGCCTGCCGGTGGTGTCCGGGGACGGCCTCCTCCTCGGCAGCATCTCGAAGAGTGATCTGCTGCTGGCGATGGTGGAGCAGCGGAAGAAGCCGGCGGCCTGAGCGGCGCCTGCATTTTCCTTTGCGCCCGGGGGGGCTTTCGCCGCAAATCGCCGCACCCCGCCATGGCCAATCCTGCCCTCAGCTTCATCATTCCTCTCTACAACAGCGCCGCGACAATCGCAGCGGTGGTGCGGGACATCGAGGTGCTCGAGATTCCGGGCGGCCACGAGATCGTCCTCGTGAACGACGGCAGCGCGGACGGCACGGCGGAGGTCTGCCGGGGGCTGGTCCGCGACGCGAAGGTGCCAATCGTGTACGTCGAGCACGCGCGGAACTTCGGCGAGCACAACGCCGTCCTGACCGGCTGGCGCCATGCGCGTGGCGCGTTCCTCGTGAACCTCGACGACGACGGGCAGAATTCGCCGGCCGAGGCCAAGCACCTCTGGGAGCACGCGACGCAGACCGGGCTCGACGTGGTTTTTGGGCACTATCACGTGAAGCAGCACTCGGCGTGGCGCAACGCGGGCAGCTGGTTCACGAACCGCATGACCGACTGGGCGCTGGACAAGCCGCCCGGCTTCTACCTCTCGAGCTTTCGCTGCGTGTCGGCCTTCACGGCGCAGCAGGTCACGGCCTACGCCGGGCCGCATCCGTACATCGACGGCCTGCTCCTGCAGGTGACGCAGCGCATCGGCTCTATCAACGTGGAGCACCATGAGCGGCAGGCTGGGGAGAGCGGCTACACCCTGCGGCGCCTGCTGCGGCTATGGCTGAGTGCGTGGATCAACTTCTCGGTGCTGCCGCTGCGGGTCGCGACGGTCCTCGGACTCGGGACGGCCTTCGCCGGCTTGATCGCACTGCTCGTCGTCGTTGGTTTCTGGTATGTGGACCGCGGTCCGCCCAACGGCTTCGGCTGGCTGATGTCGGCCATGCTGATCTTTTCCGGCGCGCAGCTCGTGATGCTCGGCTTGATCGGCGAGTACATCGGCCGGATGTTCCTCAGCGTGAACCAGCGCCCGCAGGCGGTGGTGCGCGAAGTGGTCAGGAAATAACCGGCCCCAGCAGTTCGGTCCACCGCGCCAGCTCGACGTCCACCGCGGCATCGATGATCCGCCGCATGGCGGCGAGGGTGGCGGGCGGCGGATCGCGGCGCAGGCCGATCGTGTGGAGCCAGACTCCGAATTGGAAACCGTGCCCGTGCGTGCCGGGCTCAAGCGGACTTAGCTCGTAGTAGTGCCGGCACCAATGCCGCGCGGCGCAGTCCACCAGCTCGCGCCGCCAACGCAGGGTGAGCCGGCGGCTGTTCTCCTCGTTACGCAGGGCGCGGCCCGGGGAGGAACTGACGTGGTGGCGGATCACGCTCCGATCCGCCACGGCGTTGAGGAGTCCGGCCTGCTGGGCGCGGAAGCAGAGATCCACATCTTCGCCGCCGTTGCGGAAGCCCTCGTCGAACCCGCCGAGCTTGTCCCAGGTGGCGCGGGCCAGCAGCACGCAGGCGCCGGTCACGGCGTCGGCGACATGGAAGCCATGGAGCAGGGTGCTCCAGCCCTGGGCCTCGCGGCGTTCATGCTCGGGCTTGCCCTTGAGATTGATGAAAATGCCCGAGTGGTCGACCTGGCCGGTGCGGGCGTCGATCTGGACATTACCGGTCAGGCCCGCGCGCGGACCGGAGCGGCGGTGCACCGCGAGCATCGGCTCGAGCCAGCGCGGGGTAAGGACGAGGTCGTTGTTGAGCAGGGCGACGAGTTCCTTCGTGGCGGCGGCGACCCCGCGGTTGTTCGCGCCGGCATAGCCGAGGTTGCGCTCGTTGAGAACGACACGAAACCCGGGCCCGAGGGTTGCGAGCCAGTCCCGGGTGCCGTCGGTGCTGCCGTCGTCGACGAGAATGATCTCGTGCTCGAGGCCGGCCGGGAGGGTCGCCTGCAGGCTCACCAGCATCGCCTGCGTGAGCGGCAGGCAGTTGTAGAGGGGGATGACGAACGAGACCGACATGCGCTGGCCGGTGAAAAAGGCAGAAAACCCGGGCGGGTCCGAATCAAATCGCGGGCCCCATAGGTTTATGCGAGCGGCGCAGCTTCGGGCCGCCGCAATCAAAACACCTGAGGATTGTTCCGCAGATTACTCGGAGGGCGCAGATCCCAATCCGAATCCGGTATTCATCGGCAAATCTGCGGTCAAAATCCGGGTGCTCAATTCCTCCCGGTGGTCCGCAGCAGTTCGGTCGTCTCCGGATCGAGGTTCGCGGCGCCCAGCTCCGCGACCAGCCCGGTGGGGTCGGGCGCGAAGGCCGGCAGATCGCCGCCGGGGCAGTCCTGTTGGGCGCGCAGGGTGAAGCGCAGGGCGTTTAATCGCGAGGCGCGGGCGAACTCGGTGCGCCCGAGGTCGGCGTAGATCCGGCCGGCCTCGGCGCTGAGCGCGGCGTAGAGCAGGCGTTTGTCGCGCGCGATGGCGCCGGGCTCGTCCTCGGCCAGTATCAGGTAGTGCTGCTCGGGCGTGAACTGGAAGACCTCGTGAAAC
>CAIYFD010000158.1 GCA_903925425.1 uncultured Opitutia bacterium
ACCTGGAGGATCACCTCGGCCTGCTTGTCGGTCGTGCCCCTGTAGTCGGCATAGATGATCTTGCCGTCCTTGATCAGGTAGGCCGAGCGCTGGGCGACGTTGGCATTCGGCACGCCGAACGCGGTGGTGACCTTCTTGTCGATGTCCGAGATCAGCGGGAACTGGAAGTGGTTGAGCTCCTTGAAGCCCTTCTGGTCCTCGACCGTGTCGATGCTGACGCCAATGACGGCCACGCCCTTCTTGATCAGCGCGTCATAAGAGTCGCGCAGCGAGCAGCCCTGGGCGGTGCAGCCGCCGGTGTAGGCCTTGGGGTAGAAGTAAACCAAGGTGTAGGCCTGCTTGCTGTACGCGTCGGCGAACTTGAGCTGGGTGCCGGCATCGGTGAGGCCGGCGACGAGGGGTGCTTTGTCGCCCACTTTGAGCGGTTCGGCGTGGGCGAGGGCCACTAGGCCGAGGAAGGAAGCAAGGAGGAGCAGCGTTTTCATGGGAGGGGGGAAGGTTTAACGGGCAGGGGGCTTTTTCAAGTGCAGGAATGAGAGCCGTTTTTTGCGGAGAAATTCCCGGAACATCGGGTGCCGGCGAAAGACAATAGCTGCCCCGTGTGCGCCCGCCGCCCGACCCGGAAAAAGTCCGGGTTAGTGGCTTGCGCCCGGCTTGGGGCCCAATAACGCTCCTGAGCTCTCTGCCTTTGTCATGCTATTCCCCGCCTTTTCCCGACGCCTTTCTGGATTCCTCGCCGGTGCGCTTGTTGTTTGCAGCCTCTGGCTTCCGCAAGTAGCCGCCCAATCGATCGCCGGCTCCGCCGCCGACGGCTTTGACCCGGGTCCCAATGGGATCGTCTACGCGAGCGCGCTGCAGCCGGACGGAAAGCTGCTCGTGGTCGGCACCTTTACGACCCTGCGGACCCCGGGCGCGGCCGCCGCCGTCTCCCGCGGCGGTCTGGCCCGGGTGAATCTTGACGGTTCGGTCGACACCACGTTCGCCGACCCCGGACTGAACGGGCAGGTTTTCGCGGTCTTGTTTCAGGCCGATGGCAAGATCGTGGTGGGCGGCTCCTTCACGCTGGCCGGCACCACCCCCCGGAACAACATCGCGCGGTTTAACGCCGACGGCACGCTTGACGCCACCTTCAACCCGAACGCCAACGCGTCGGTCAACTCCCTCGCGCAGCAGGCCGACGGCCGCCTCGTGATCGGCGGTTTCTTCACCTCGCTCCAGCCGAACGGCGCCGCCACCGCCACCGCCCGGGGGCGCATCGCCCGCCTCAATGCCAACGGCACGCTCGACCCGACCTTCAACCCGAACGCCAGTCAGGCGGTCCTCGCGATCGCGGTCCAAACCAACGGCGCGATCATTTTCGGCGGAAGCTTTTCCACCCTGCAGCCCAATGGCGCCGCCGCCGCCACCACCCGCACCAACCTGGCCCGGGTGTTTGCGGACGGCTCCCTCGATCCCTCGTTTGACCCGGCGCCCGACGGGCGGGTGCAGGCCCTGCTGATCCAGTCCAACGGCCAAATCATCATCGGCGGCAATTTCTCCACCGTGATCCCGAGCGGCGGCGCCTCGGCCACCGGTTACAGCTTCTGCGTTCGGCTCAATATCGACGGCACCGTCGACTCGACGTTTTATCCCCGCGCCTTCGGCGAGGTGTTCGCCATCCGCCGGCAGACGGACGGCAAGACCGTCATCGCGGGACGCTTCAATGGCATCCAGCCCACGACGGATTCCGCCCTGAACACACCCTTCGTGGCCCGCCTCAACGCCGACGGCAGCGCCGACCGCGACTTCGTGCCCGGCCCGAATTCGACCGTCTTCACCCTCGAAATCCAGCCCGACGGGCGGATCATCCTCGGCGGCAACTTCAGCCAGCTGCGCAACAACGGGGTTTCCGCCACCGCCGTGATTCGCAACAACCTCGCGCGCATCAACCCGAACGGCTCGACCGACACCGACTTCGACCCGAATACCGCGGGACGCGTGACCTCGATCGCGTTCCAGCCCGACGGCCGGATAATCGTGGGTGGTAATTTCACCAGCATCGGTGGGCTGACCCGAAACTTCATCGCCCGGGTCAACACCGATGGCACGCTGGACACGTCGTTCGCCCCCACGTTCGATGGCTTGGTCAATGCCGTGGCGGCGCAGGCCGACGGCAAGATCCTGGTTGGCGGCACGTTTTTCAACGCCAACGGGGTCAGCCGGGCCAGCCTCGCGCGCCTCAATGCCGACGGCTCGCTGGACACGGCGTTTTATCCGAATCCCAACGCCGGCGCGGTGGCGCTCACCGTGCAAGCCGACGGCAAGATCCTCGTTGGCGGTTTCTTCACCCGTTTCCAGACCAATGCCGACGGCACCACCAACATCGTCCGCAATTTCGTCGCCCGGCTGAACACCGACGGCACGGTCGACCCCAACTTCGATGCCAACACGAACGGGCCGGTGCAGCAGTTCCAAGTCCTGCCCGACTCCCGGATCATGATGGCCGGCGCCTTCACCGGGCTGAACTTCAATAGCATCCGGGCCGACGTTCCCCGCAATTTTATCGCGCTGGTCAGCAGCCGCGGCGAGGTCGACACCAACTTCGACATCAGCCCGTCCACGCAGGTCAACGCCTTCGTGGTGCAGGCGGATGGCAAGGTGGTGATCGGCGGCACCTTCACCACGGTGCACGGCCCGCTGGACACGTTCCTGACCGTCCGCCAACACATCGCGCGCTTCAACACGGACGGCTCGCTCGACTTCACCTACGACCCGAGCATCAATTCGCAGGTCGGCACGCTGGCCCTGCAGTCCGACGGCAAAATCCTCGTCGGCGGCTCCTTCACCAAGATCGGCGGCGGCACGACCACGGTCAACGGCGTCACCAGCACGGCCACCGTTATCTCCAACCGGGTAAACATTGCCCGGCTGAACACGGACGGCTCGGTCGACACCAGCTACGACCCGAATCCGCTCGGCCAGCTCGGGACCCAGGTCAACACGATCGCCCTGCAGTCGAACGGCAAGGCGGTCTTCAGCGGCGGCTTCACCCGTCTCCAGCCGAACGGCGGCGCCGTCGTGTCCCGGCTCCATCTGGCCCGGGTAAATACCGACGCCACCATCGATGCCGGCTTTGATCCGGCGGTGACCGGTCAGGCCGGCCTGCAGATCAACGCGATCGCCCACCAGCCCGATGGCGGCGTGGTCCTCGGCGGTAATTTCACCAACATCGCCGGTGGCAACAGCAAGTACCTCGCGCGCCTCCGGGCCGATGGCATCGCCGATTCGCTCTTCCAGCCCGATCCGGACGGCCCGGTCAATGCGATCTCCGTCCGCCCGGGCATCACCCCGCAGGTCTCGCAGATCGCCGGCTTTGCCCTGCTGAACTCTGACGGGACCATCGATCCGGCCATCACGCCCGGCGACACCGTGCGGCTCAGCGGTCCGATCTACGCCGCGACGCGGCAGCCCGACGGCAAGATCCTCATCGGCGGCGCCTTCACCAATCTCGCCGCGGGCGGGGGCTCCAACCTGATCCGCATCAACGCCGATGGCACGCTCGACGCCGCGTTCCGTCCGGTTCCCGACCTCCAGGTGAATTTCATCCGGCTGCTGTCCGATGGGCGCATGTATGTCGGCGGTGCCTTCAGCGCCATCGCCGGAGTCGGCCGCAACGGCCTCGCCCTCCTTAAGGCGGACGGATCCCTCGACTCCAGTTTCCCGAACCTGCGGGGCGACGGCGCGATCCTCGGGATGGAAATCCAGTCGGACGGCAAACTGATCCTCTACGGCAACTTCACCTCCTTTAATCCCGATTCGGCCGCCGCCTTGAGTGCCTCGGCCAAGACCCGTAATCACATCGCCCGGCTGAACACGGACGCGACGCTCGACACCGCGTTCACCCCGGGCGCCGACGGCACGATCAGCGCCCTGGTGCTGCAGACCGACGGCAAGATCGTGATCGGCGGCACGTTCGCCCAAGTGAAGGGCAACACGGACACCACGCTGACGGTCCGCCGCGGCCTGGCCCGGTTCAACGCCAACGGGACGATCGACACTGCCTGGGATCCGAATTTGAACGACACCGCCCAGGGGGCGACCATCTTCTCCTTGGCGCGTCAGGCTGACGGCAAGATTCTGGTCGGCGGAGATTTTCTGACCATCAACGCCCTCGCGCGCCTCCGGGTCGCCCGTCTCAACACCGACGGCTCGCTCGACACGGCCTTCGACCCGCAACCCGACAGTCAGGTCAACAGCATGGTGGTGCAGTCCGACGGCCGGATCGTCATCGCCGGCACCTTCAGCCGCATCGGTGGCGTGACCCGCAACCGTCTCGCGCGGCTCAACGTCGACGGCACCGTCGACCTTGGCTTCAACACGAATGTCCTCGGCGCGGTGAACAACCTCACCCTGACCAGCAACGGCCAGGTCATGATCGAGGGCGACTTCACGAACCTGCAACCCGGTGATGCCATCATGATCGGTGGCAACTTCACCAAGGTGGGCGGCTTCTCCACGAATAATTTTGCGGTGCTGAACGTGGATGGCACGGCGAGCGGCTCTTTCCGGCCCAGCCCGAACCTTCCGGTGTATGCGATCGCCACCCAGTCCGACGGCAAGGTGATCCTCGGCGGCGCCTTCACCACGGTGACCGGGGGAGCGCGCCGCGGCGTGGCCCGCTTCAACGCCAATGGCAGCCTCGACACCGCCTTTGCGGCGAACACCGACGGCCAGGTCAACGCGGTCGTCTTGCAGGGCGACGGCAAGATCCTGCTCGGCGGCTCCTTCAACACCGTGGGCGGCGTGGCCCGCAGTAATCTCGCCCGGCTCAATGCCGACGGCAGCGTCGACGGTTCATACCTCCCCAACCCGAACAGCACGGTGAATGTCATCCGCGTTCAGGCCGACGGCAGCGCGCTGGTCGGCGGGGGCTTTACGCTCATCGGCGGGTCGGCCCGCGGCCGCATCGCCCGGGTCAGCTCGACCGGCGCGGTGGACAGCTTCGATCCCAATGCCAACGGCGAGGTCTACGACATTGCCCCCGAGATGAACGGCCAAGTGGTGGTCGGCGGGTTGTTTACCAGCATCGGCGGGGCGACCCGCAACCGCATCGCCCTGCTCAATGCCAACGGCACGGCGGACACCAGCTTTGATCCGGCTTCCAACGGCGCGGTCCGCGCCGTCTCGGTGCAGCAGGATGGCCGCGTCATCGTGGGCGGCTCCTTCAGCCAGATCGGCGGCCAGGCGCGCAACTCGCTCGCCCGGCTCGCCGCGCCCTCGGGTTACTCCTCCACGATCACCGTGGATGAGGACTTCGCGGTCGTTGCCTGGACCCGCACCGGGGCCGGCCCCGAGATCTCAAGCGCCGCGTTCGAGTACTCCCTCGACAACCGGCGCTGGTTTGCGCTCGGAAACGCCGCCCGCGTGGGGACCACCAACACGTGGCGACTGTCCGGCCAAACCCTGCCTTCGACCACGGCCTTTTACGTCCGCGCCAACGGGCGCACGCAGACCTCCCAGAATTCTTCCGAGGGCCTGATCGCCGAGGTCTGGGAATTCCTGCCGCGGCCCCTGATCACGAGCGCGACGTCGGCCGGCGGCGTCCTCGGTGCGGGATTCAACTACGCGATCGGCACCGTGCGCCCCGCTTCCGACTTCAGCGCCACGGGCCTGCCGTCGGGACTGACCATCAACGCGTCCACCGGCCTGATTTCCGGCACCCCGACCCAGTCGGGCACTTTCAGCGTCGCGCTGCGCGCGACGAACGGTACGGGCACGACCAAGTCTTTGCTTTCGCTCACGATCGCCGCCACGGCGGGGGCGACGTCCTCGGCCGGCCGGATCGTCGCGCTTTCCACCCGCGGAATCGTCACCGTCGACAGTCCGCTCATCAGTGGATTTGTCATCGATGGCAGCTCATCCAAGAGCCTGTTGCTGCGCGGCATTGGCCCGACCCTGTCCACGCTGGGCGTCCCTAATCCGCTCGCGGCCCCGGTCCTGCGCCTCTTCAGCGGCAGCCAGCTGCTGAGCGAGGGCCACGCCTGGGGTGGCTCCAGCGATCTCGCTTCCACCTTTGCCCGCCTCGGGGAATTCCCTCTCCCCGCCAACAGCACCGACGCCGCGATGTTGGTGACCTTGGCGCCTGGCGCCTACACGACGCAGGTCCTGCGCGGCTCCAGTCCGACCGAGGGCACCACGCTGCTCGAGGTTTACGACGCCAGCGACAGTGCCGCCACCAGTTCCCCGCGCCTCCGGGCGATGTCGACCCGCGGTTTCATCGACAACTCCGGCAATGTCGTGGTCGGTGGACTGGCCATCGCCGGCAGCCAGCCGGTGCGCCTGATTGTGCGCGGCGTGGGCCCGAACCTGGCGAAGGCCGGGGTGGGTGGTGTGCTCGCGAATCCGAACCTCAATATCTACAACAGCGCCAATGTGCTGATTGCCCAGAACAACAACTGGCAGACGCCGGTGACCATCAACGCTTCCTTCCCGGGCGCCAGCGCCGCTGAAATCACCGCCGCTTCCGCCGCGGTGGGATTGACGGCGTACGACAGCGGCAGCCTGGATGCGGCCACGGTCATCACACTGCCGCCGGGGGTCTACACCATGCAGGTGGGCAGCGCCGACGCGACGCTCACGGGCGTCGGGATGGTCGAGATCTACCTGTTGCCCTGATGGGGCGGCAGGAGGGGCAGCTCAATCGGGAGTCGCGAGAAACACCGCGATCTCCGCGGACAGCCGCGGGCCGACGCCTTTGACCTCGGCGATCTGCGCCGCGGTGGCGGCGCGCAGCCGGTCGAGGTTGCCGAAGTGCGCGAGCAGTGCGGCGCGGCGCGACGGGCCGAGGCCGGGGATGTCCTCGAGGATGCTCTCGCGGATTTTTTTCGAGCGGAGATCGGCGTTGTAGGTGTTGGCGAAGCGGTGCGCCTCGTCGCGCAGGCGCTGCAGCAGCTGCAGGCCGGAATGGGCGAGACTTAGCCGCAGCGGCGCGCGGGCGTCGGGGAAGAAGATGGTCTCCTCCTTCTTGGCCAGGCCGATGAGCGCCGGCGGTTCGCACTCGAGCAGGAGGAAGGCCTTGAGCGCGGCGCCGATCTGGCCGCGGCCGCCGTCGATCACGACAAGATCGGGGAAGGTTTTCTTTTCCTCCTGCAGCCGGCGGTACCGGCGGCCGACCACTTCCTCCATCGCGCGGAAGTCGTCGTTGCCCATGAAACTGCGGATCTGGAAGCGGCGGTACTGCGCCTTGTCGGGTCGGCCGTCGGTGAAGCGCACCATCGACGCCACCACGAACGTGCCCGAGATGTGCGAGATATCGAAGCACTCCATCGTGCGCGGCGGGTGCTCCAGGCCCAGTGCCTGTTGGAGCTGCTGCAACGCGTCGGCGCCGCCGTCGGGCCGGGTGGGATCCGTGCGGGTGAAATTCCGGGTCTTCTTCAGGGTCTGCTCGAGCGCAAAGACGACGTCGCGCAGCGCGGCCGCCTCCTCGAACGCCCGGCGCCCGGCGGCGGCGGCCATTTCCCCGCGCAGGCTGGCGAGCCACTCGCGGGAGCGGCCATCGAGGAATTCGCAGGCCGCGTCGACGCGCGCGCGGTAGGCTTCCTTGGTCACGATGGCCGGGTGCTCGTAGATCTCCTCGCGGATGTCGTCGTAGAGCTGCCAGGTGCCATCGGCCAGCTGGCGCGGGGTGGCGTCGGCCAGCAGGATGCCGAAGCGGCGCCGCATCTGCTGGAGCGTGCGGCGGAGCGGGCCGCTGTGGGCGAAGGGCCCGAAGTAGCGGGAGCGTTCGTCGCGCTTCACGCGGGTCAGGCGGAAGCGCGGCATCTCCTCGCCGGGATCGAGTCGCACGAGGAGGAAGCGCTTGTCGTCGGTGAAGTCGGTGTTGTAGCGCGGCCGCCACTGCTTGATCAGCTTGCCCTCCAACAGCAGCGCCTCGGGCTCGGACTTCACCTCGACGATGTCGAAGTCCACGATCAGCCCGAGCAGCGCGCGGATCTTCGGCTGGGTCTCCCGGACCCGCCGCCCGGCCTGGAAATAGGTGGAGACGCGTTTCTTCAGGCTGCGGGCCTTGCCGACGTAAATGATGCGCCCCAGCCGGTCCTTCATGAGGTAAACACCCGGGCGGTCCGGCAGTTGCCGCACCTTGGCCTTGAGATTGGGGGCGTTGCCGGTTGGCATTTTGCCAGAATCCGCCTAATCTGCGGCCTCGCAAGTATGGTTTCCTCCCCCAACGCCGGTCCCGCGGGATCCACTTTCCGCCCTGTCCGCTACGAACTCCTGACCCTCGGGGATGAGTTGCTGCTCGGGCTCACCGCCAACGGGCACCTCTCGTTTGTCGGCGCGCAGCTCGGCCGGCGCGGCGTGCTGCTGCAGCGCAACGCGACCGTGACCGACGAGGCCGCCACGATCGAGCGGGAGGTCCGGCGCAGCCTGGCCGAGGCCGACGTGGTGATCGTCACCGGCGGGCTCGGGCCGACGGTGGACGACCGCACGCGCGAGGCCGTGGCCGCCGTGCTGGGCCAGAAGCTGGTCTTCGACGAGTCGATCCGGGACGCGATCGCGGCGCGCTTCGCGCAGATCGGGCGCCGCGTGGCGGAGAACAATCTCCGCCAGGCCTACCGTTTCGAGGACGGCGAGGTTTTGCCGAATGCCAACGGCACCGCGCCGGGGCTCTGGTTTGAGCGCGACGGCAAGGTCGTGTGCCTGCTGCCCGGGCCGCCCAACGAGCTGCAGCCGATGTTCACCGAGCAGGTGCTGCCGCGCCTCGAGCAGCGCGGGCTGCTTTTCGAGCGCGAGGCCTACGTGCAGATCCGCACCGCCGGCATCGGCGAATCCTCGCTGGAGGTGAAACTTCAGCCCGTGCTGCAACCTTTCGGCGAGGCGCTTTCGGTCGCCTTCTGCGCGCATCAGGGCCACGTGGATTGCCGCCTGAGTTCGCCCAGCGGGGCGCTGGATCTGGGGAAGCTGGAGGAAATTGCCGGGGCGTGCGCCCGCTTGCTGGGTGAAGATTTTGTGTGCCTGGGGCATGACTCCCTCGGTCGCGTCTGCGCCGACCTGCTCCGGCAGAGCGAAAAGACCCTCGCGGTGGCGGAAGCCGCCACGGGCGGCCTGCTGGCCCAGGCGTTTTCCGATCTCTGCGGCGCGTGCAAGTTTTTCGCCGGCGGCGTCGTCTGCTGTTCGCAGGACTCCAAGATGCTGCTGCTTGGCGTGCCTGAGTGCCTGATGCTCCAGCACGGCGTGGCCAGCGCGGAGTGCGCGGTGGCGATGGTCGCGGGCGTGGCTGAGTCGTTGCAGGCGGATTTCGCGCTCGCGATCACGGGATTCGCCGGCTCGACCGGCGGCCCGGGCGGTAATCCCGTCGGGGCGATGCATGTCGCCTTGCAGACGCCGCAGGGCACGTGGTCCCGCCAGCTGAGCTACCCCGGCCCGCGCGGCACGGTGAAGCAGCGGGCCGTGAACGCCGCGCTCGACTGGCTCCGCCGCGAGCTGGTCAAGGCGCAGCGCAGCAGCCCCGCCACCGGCAATTCCGAACGGGTGATGCAGTAGGCGCCGGCCGGGCTGGCCGCAGGCTTGGCGCTCTGGGTGGTGATGCTGCCGAATGCGATCTTGGCGCGGCGTCTGGGTATTTCCCTGCGCCGTGCCGTGCTGGCCCCTTTGATGTTTCCGGCCCTGTTCTATGCTTTGCTCGTTTCGACCCTCGTGACCGTGCGGCAGGGCGGCATCCGCTGGCGGGGCACCTTCTACTCGCTCGAGCAGCTCCGCGCCGGGACGGTGCGCTGAAGTCGCACCCGCATGGCGGGCGCGAGGAGATGGAGTTCGAGGATGGGAGATGGGGGCCTCCTTCTCCGATCTCCCAACTCCCAGCTCCCAGCTCCCAGCTCCGACCCCGAACTCCGTACTCCGAAAAACCTGCTCGCCGGATCAGGCGAGAAGGTTTTTCAAGGCCGCGAGGTACTTGTCGCGCGTGCGGCTGATGACCTCGGCCGGGAGGCGGGGGGCCGGCGGTTTCTGGTCCCACTTGATCGCGAGCAGGTGGTCGCGCACGAACTGCTTGTCGTAGCTCGGGGGCGACATGCCCGGCGCGTAGCTGTCGGCCGGCCAGTAGCGCGAGGAATCCGGCGTGAGCACCTCGTCGATCAGGATGAGATTGCCCGCGGCGTCGGTGCCGAACTCGAACTTGGTGTCGGCGAGGATCATCCCGGCCTTCCGGGCGCGGTCGTGGCCGAGCTGGTAGAGGGCGAGGCTGGTGGCCTTGACCTTGGCGTAAAGGGCGGCACCCACCGCCGCCGAGCCCTGGGCGTCGTTGATCGGCTCGTCGTGCTGGCCCTTGGGGGCCTTGGTCGTGGGCGTGAAGATGGGCTCGGGCAGGCGGTCGGCCTGACGCAAACCGGCGGGCAGCTTGATGCCGCAAACGTCACCGGTCTTCTGGTAGGAGGACCAGCCACTGCCGACGAGATAGCCGCGCACCACGCACTCGATGGTGAGGGGCTGGAGTTTGCGGACGACCATGCTGCGGAGCTGGAGATCGCGGTCGGTGATGCCGCGGCGGGCGAATTCGCCGGCTTGGTCGGGCAGCAGGTGACCGGGGAGGAGGTGGTGGGTTTGCGCGAACCACCAGTTGCTCATCTGGGTGAGGATGGCGCCCTTGCCCGGGATGCCGTCGGGCAGGATGACATCGAAGGCGGAGAGGCGGTCGGTGGCGGTCAGGAGCAGCGCGTCGCCGAGATCGAAGATCTCGCGAACTTTTCCCGAGGCGAGATGCTTGAACGGCAGTCCCTTGATCTCAGTGACGGCGGAGGTGGGGAGGGCGGCGGAGATTTCGGCGTAGGTCATCCGCGCCAAGCAAGTTAAGCCCTCGGGGCGGCGTCAAAGATTTTGCGCGGGAGCGGCGAAGGCCGCGCCGAAGTCCGGGGGAAGCCGGGAAAAATCGCCTTGCGCGAGCAGGCCCCGCCCCTACGGTGCGCGTTCCGCGGTTAGTCCCCATCGTCTAGCCCGGTTAGGACGTCTCCCTTTCACGGAGATAACCGGGGTTCGAATCCCCGTGGGGACGCCAGCCTTCCGCTTAGCCTTCCGCCTTCGGCAGGGCTTAAGCCGGACAAGACAGCTGGGGCAATGCCAGCTGAAGCTGATTACCGCTTCGGCAGAGCCTCAACCACCGCGCGGATTCTCGCGGGCTGACCGGCGACTTCGCCGATGATGGCCACGGCGGGTGAGAGCGATTCGTCGGGCTCTAAACCGGCCAGTTTTTTCAGGGTGGAGAATATTACCTTCTCGTCCGGCCGGCTCGCGTGGCTGACCAGCGCGACCGGCGTGTTGGCGGCCATGCCGCCCTGGAGCAGCTCCGCGGCGATGAAACCGAGGCGGCGCGCACCCATGTAAATGCAGAGCGTGGCTTTCAGCCGGGCGTACGCGGCCCAGTCAATCAACGGTCCCGACTTCGTGGGGTTCTCGTGTCCCGCGAGGAAAACCACCGCCGAAGCAAAGTCGCGATGAGTGAGGGGAACCCCCGCCGTGGCGCCGGCCGCTGCGGCCGAGGTGACACCCGGCACCACTTCCCAAGCGATGCCGGCGGCGGCGAGCGCCGCCACTTCCTCGCCTCCGCGCCCAAAAATGAAGGGATCTCCGCCCTTGAGCCGGACGACGCGCTTGCCGGACATCCCGTGGATAACCAGATGACGGATGATTTCCTCCTGGGCCGTGGACCGGCTGCCGCCGCGTTTTCCGACATGGATGATGAGGCAGTCGGGCCGGCAATCACTGAGTAAGTCCTTGCCTGCCAAATCGTCGCAAACCACCACGTCGGCACGACGCAAACGGTCCATTCCTCGGATGGTGATTAGATCCGGATCTCCCGGTCCTGAGCCGACTAATGAAACTATGCCTGTGTTTGCCATTCAATCATTACCAGTTTAGTAATCTTAGTTTGACCGAAGCCTGAGTCAATGTTCAGTTAACCGTTTCCACCTTTGCTATGCCAACCGACGCCCTGACCAAGGAAGAACTTCAGAAGATGGCCGACCCGACCTTGGGAGGCACCATTGGCGAGACCATGGCACAGCCGGAGGTTGATCGTTTCTCGGTCGACGACGAGAAGTTCATCAAATTCCACGGCATCTATCAGCAGGACGATCGGGACCTCCGGAAGACTGGCAAGACGTACATCATGATGATCCGGGCGCGGATCACCGGCGGCATTGTTTCGGCTGAACAATATCTCGCGCTCGACGATCTGGCCACGCGCCATGCGAACGACACCCTGCGCATCACTTCCCGGCAGACGTTCCAGTGGCATGGCGTGATGAAGTCCGGCCTCGGGCCGCTCATGAAGGGCCTCAATGAGGCTCTCATCAGCACCATCGCGGCCTGCGGTGACGTGAATCGCAATGTGCTCGCGCCGTCCACGCCCTCGACCAGCCCGCTCGCGGACTTGGTGCAGGCGGACGCCCTGCGGGTTTCCGACGCCCTGCTGCCGCAGACCAAGGCCTATCACGAGATCTGGGTGAACGGCGGCCCGCTCAAACTCACCCCCGACCAGAAGCTCGCCTTCGAGGATCCGCTCTACCGGCGGAACTATCTGCCGCGGAAATTCAAGATCGCGTTCGCGATCCCGCCGCTGAACGACACCGATATCTTTGCGAACTGCCTGGGTTTTGCCGCCATCGCTGATCCCGCCAACCCGGCCCGCCTGCTTGGCTACAATGTCCTCTGCGGCGGCGGACTGGGCATGAGCCATGGCAACGAGGCGACGTTTCCCCGCGCGGCCGATGTCCTCGGTTTCATTCCGGCCGACCGCGTCGTCGAGACGGCCAAGGCCGTGATGATCGCCTTCCGCGACCACGGCGACCGCACCAATCGCAAGCATGCCCGGTTGAAGTACGTTCTCGCCGAAAAGGGTCCGGCCTGGTTCCGCGCCGAGGTGGAGGAGCGCGCCGGCTTCAAGCTCGAGCCCGCTCGCGCCGCGGTCTTCACCAAGCAGGGCGATCGCTTCGGCTGGCACCGGCAGTCCGACGGACGCTGGTTCCTCGGGATGTATGTCGAGACCGGCCGCATCAAGGACACCCCGGAGCGCCGCCTGAAAACGGCGTTGCGTTCGGTCGTGGCCGAGTTCCGCCCGGAGGTCCGCCTCACCACGTCGCAGAATCTCATCCTCGCCGGCATCCCGGAGGAGCAGCGCGAAGCCATCAACCGCCGCCTGGCCGAACATGGTGTTCCCGTGGACCGCCAGGTCGCGGCCGTGCGCCTGAATTCCATGGCGTGCGTTGCGATGCCCACCTGCGGTCTGGCGCTCGCCGAGAGCGAGCGGGTGTTTCCGCAGCTGCTTGACCGGCTGGAGGCGCTGTTCACCGAGCTCGCGCTCGGCGACGAGGACATCGTGGTCCGGATGACCGGCTGCCCCAACGGTTGCGCCCGACCCTACATGGCGGAGATTGGCCTCGTGGGCCGCGCGCCCGGAAAATACAATCTCCACTTGGGAGGCGTCTTCGCCGCCACCCGGATCAATCGCGTTTATCGCGAAGGCGTGAAGTTCGACGACATTATCGCCGAGCTGCGCCCGCTCCTCGCGCGCTGGAAGCAGGAGCGTTTGCCGGGTGAGCGCTTTGGCGAATTTGTCGACCGCGCCGTCCCGCCACCCGAGGTGCCACCGGCCAAAAGCGCCGCCTAGACTCCGGCTAGGCCATTGTCCTAGCTCAGTCCTTCTTCCCGCCCATGAACACAGAACAGCTTGCCCGCTGGAACTCCGAACTCCGCGCCAAAAGCCCGCTTGAGATCACCCGCTGGGCCATCGCCCAGGCCGGTGGTCGCGCGATTGTCTCGACCAACTTCCGGCCCTACGAGGCCGCCATCCTGCACGTCGCCGTCCAGGCGCAGGCCGACATCCCGGTGCTCTGGGTCGACCACGGCTACAACCGCCCCGCGACGTACAAGCATGCCGAGGAGCTGCGCGCCCGCCTCAAGCTCAACCTGAAACCCTTTCTCCCGCGCATGACCGCCGCGCACCGCGACGCCATCCACGGGCCGATCCCGACCACGGAGCAGGAGGAGGCGCTCAAGCAGTTCAGCGCCGTGATGAAGCTCGAGCCGTTCCAGCGCGGCATGAAGGAGCTCGCCCCGACCGTCTGGATCACCGCCCTCCGCAAGGTGCAGAACCCGAACCGCGCCGGCCTCGACATCGTCTCGCACGACGCGAACTTCGGCTCGCTCAAGCTCAGCCCGTTTTTCCACCACACCGACGCGCAGCTCGACGCCTACCTGGGCGAGCATGGCCTGCCCAACGAGTGGGACTACTTCGACCCGGCCAAGGCCGACGAGAAACGCGAGTGTGGGCTCCACGCGAGCTGGGGCGGCAAGGCGGCCACGGCCGCGGCCCAGTGAGTTCCTTTTCTGATTCTCCGATGAGCAGCTATCACCTCGATCATCTCCAGCACCTCGAGTCCGAGGCGATCCACGTCATGCGCGAAGTCGCGGGCGAGTTTGAGCGGCCCGCGCTGCTCTTCTCCGGCGGCAAAGACTCCATCTGCCTGCTCCGCCTCGCGGAGAAGGCGTTCCGCCCGGCGGAAATCCCGATGCCGTTCCTCAACATCGAGACCGGGCACGAGTTTCCCGAGCTGATCGACTTCCGCGACCGCCGCGCGAAGCAGCTCGGCGCCAAGCTTATCATCCGGACGGTGGACGCGGCCATCGCCCGCGGAGATGCCATCCCCAAGCCCGGGGTGGTGAGCCGCAATCAGCTCCAGACTCCCGTCCTCCTCGGCGCGATCGAAGAGTTCAAGTTCGACTGCTGCATCGGCGGTGCCCGGCGCGACGAGGAGAAGGCCCGGGCCAAGGAGCGCTTCTTCAGCTTCCGGGACGGCTTCGGCCAGTGGGACCCCAAGAACCAGCGGCCCGAGATCTGGAACCTCTACAACGCGCGCCTCAACCAGGGGGAAAACATGCGTGTCTTCCCGCTCTCCAACTGGACCGAGATGGACGTGTGGGAGTACATCCGGAAGGAAAAGCTCGAGGTCCCGACAATCTACTTCAGCCACGAGCGCGACTGCTTCCGCCGCGGCGGCCAGTGGCTCCCCGAGCCGCCGGCCCACGCCGACGCCACCAAGCCTGATCCCTATGCCGGCGCGCGCCCGACCGAGAAGGAGCCGATCAAGCGCCTCGTTGTCCGCGTCCGCACCATCGCCGACATGATCAGCACCGGCATGATCGAGTCGAAGGTGCACTCCTTCGACGACATCATCTCCGAGATCGCCGCCGCCCGCGTCACCGAGCGCGGCTCCCGCGCCGACGACAAGGCCTCCGAGGCCGCGATGGAGGACCGGAAGAAAGCCGGATATTTTTAAGCGAACATGACTGCTCCGATTTCCCCTTTTTCCCCGGCCCGCGGCGTGGGTCACCACCCGGTCGACATCCTCCGCTTCAACACCTGCGGCAGCGTCGATGACGGCAAGTCCACCCTGATCGGCCGCCTGCTCTACGACTCAAAGTCGCTGATGGAGGACCAGATCGAGGCGCTGGAGCGCTCGGCCGACATCACCGGCGGCGGCCAGATCAACCTGGCCAACCTCACCGACGGCCTCCGCGCCGAACGCGAGCAGGGCATCACGATCGACGTCGCCTACCGCTACTTCGCCACGCCGCGCCGGAAGTTCATCATCGCTGACACCCCGGGCCACGTGCAGTACACGCGCAACATGGTCACGGGCGCCTCGGCGGCCAACCTGTCCATCGTGCTGATCGACGCCCGTCTCGGCGTCATCGAGCAGAGCCGCCGCCACACCTGCATCGCGTCGCTGCTCCGGATCCCGCATCTCGTCGTTGCCGTCAACAAGATGGACCTCGTCGACTGGAGCGAGGCGCGCTTCATCGAGATCTGCGACCAGTTTAACGAGTTCCTCCCGCGCCTCGACATCAAGGACGTGAAGTTCATCCCGATGAGCGCGCTCAACGGCGACAATCTCGTCGAGCCCTCCGTCCACACGCCGTGGTATGTCGGCCCCACGCTGCTCGGCCACCTCGAGACGGTGCACATCGCCAGCGACTGGAACCTGAACGGCTTCCGCTTCCCCGTGCAGTGGGTGAACCGCCCCAATAATCCGACCGACCGCCATCTGCACGACTTCCGCGGCTTCAGCGGCCAGATCGCCGGCGGCATCGTGCGGGTCGGCCAGAAGGTGATGGCCCTGCCCGGTGGCCAGATAACCACCGTGAAGGAGATCTGGACGCTCGACGGTCCCCTCCAGGAGGCCTTCTGCCCGCAGTCCGTTACGCTCGTGCTCGAGCACGACATCGATATCAGCCGCGGCAACATGATCATCGGCCTCGACCAGCTGCCGGGCACCGGCATGGACCTGCACGCCCAGGTCTGCTGGATGCACCCGCGGCCGCTGCAGCGCGGGAAAAAATATTTCCTCAAGCATACCTCGAACACGGTGCAGGCGATGGTCACGGAGATCGACCACCGCATCAACATGGCGACGCTCGTCCCCGAGCCGGCGCCGGCGGAGCTTGTGCTGAACGACATTGGCGAGATCCGCATCCGCACCGCCAAGCCGCTCGTGTACGACGGCTACGCGACCAACCGGCTGACGGGCTCGTTCATCCTCATTGAGCAGGGCACCAATGCCACCGTCGCGGCCGGCATGCTGCTGCCCTCGGAGCAGCTCGTGCGGCCCGAGAGCGGCGATTACGTGATCTGAGATCGAGGTAGGGCCGAGGTGGTGCCTCGGCCGCGATGATATCGATCCGGTAGGGCGGTCACTCCGTGACCGCCGTCGGAAGCACTGCACGGCGGCGACGGAGTCACCGCCCTACCGGTTCCGCGTCCGCCAGCGCCGGCGCAGGGCCAGCAGTCCGTAGATCCCGACCGCCCCGGCGGCGGGCAGGTAGGCCGCGGTCTCGGGCACGATCACTGTGCCGCTGAAACTCGAGACGAACAGGCCGGTGTTGCTCTTGTTGGTCACGTTGTTGACCCGGAAGGTGACGGTGTTGCTGCCCGCAACGAAAGCCGCATTCGACGAATCAAGGGTGAAGCTGTTGGTGCCCGTGGCCGCGCTCAGCGTCTGGCCCGAGACCAGGGTGCCGTTGACGTAAATGGCCGCCGAATCGTCCGCGGCGCCGGCACCAGTGATCGACACGGTGGTAAGTTGCGCGCCCGCCGGCATGGTGAAGGTCAGGGTGTAGTCGAAGGTGCCGGAAACCCGCTGGGGATTGGCGCCGCCGGTGCCGGTGCCCTTGGCGGGCGTCCCGGGCGTAGTGACCCAGCGCGCGCTGGCGGTATTGGCCGCCCAGCCGGCCGGGAGCG
>CAIYFD010000159.1 GCA_903925425.1 uncultured Opitutia bacterium
CGACTCCCCGTGGGGGCACCATTTAAAGACGCAGCCGGCCAGCACGGGAAAGCCATCTGAAGTCCACCTCAGACCTTCGCCCATGATTGGAGCGATGATTTACTTCCCGCTTATCGGGAAAAGAGCGTCAGGCATCGGCCCCGCGGATTTGGAAGTTTTACCCCGCTGCCAAAGGACCAACCGATCCGCAACGGCGTGGCTCTCTGCGAGGGATGGCACCGCAAGTCCAGGCGCGGCCTCCACGGCGAGGAAACGGGCAGAAAATCTCAACGCGCCCATCGCAAGGCCAGCCGCGCCATCCGCGGCGGGCCCCGTGTGACAATCCCATCGCTGCTGCGTCCGGTTTCGAGCCGTCGGTCCGTGAGGTTTTCAACCGAAAGGCTGAGCGCGAAATGCGCGCCCACGCTTTTGGTCACGCTGAGATTCACCGTCGCCATGGGGGCGAGCGAGAGACTGTTCTCGTCGTCCTCGAATTGTCCGCTCACGTACCGCAGCCCCGAGACGATTTCCCACCCCCCCCCGGCCTGCCAGTCGATCCCGGTCGCAAGCGTCAGCTTCGGGGTTTGCGCGAGCCGCAGGCCCTGCAGGGCAGGCCGCACCGCCGCGCCGCGAACCCGCGCATCGCTCAGGATGCTGTCGGCATGCACCCGCAGCCTGGGCAGCAGCCGCCATTCACCGCCCAGCTCCAAGCCCTGGACCGTGACGCGATCAAGATTCAGGCGCAGGCGGGATGTCGGCGTCTGGGTGACATTGCCGACCGCATCCCGGAGTACGTTCGCGAAAGCGGTGCCGGTCAGGTGCACCGGCCCGCGGCTGACTTCAATCCCCAGCTCGGCGCCTGTCAGACTCTCCCGGCGCAAAGCCGCATTGGCCTCCGTCGTCACCGTTCCGACCCGAAAAGGACGATAGTATTCATTCAGCGTGGGAACCCGAAAGGCTTGGTAGGTCGAACCGCGCAATCTCAGGCCCGCCCTGTGCGACCAGACCAATCCGAGCTGCGGGCTGAACTCGAGCCCCTGATGGGAGGCGTAGAGGTCATCACGTACGATCGCTCCCGTGGCCAGGTCAGCTTCACGCCGGTGGCCCGCCCGATTCGACCATGCATCCAGCCGGAGACCGAGCGAACCCCGCCAATCCTCCGCCAAGGCGCGGTCATGATTGAGGAAGGCGCCGGCGAAAAATTGCTCACCGCCAGCCCGGCGCACGCGGGTGAATTGACCGCTTGAAAAGAGAAACTTCTCGCGGGTCTCCCCTTTCACCCAGCGCAGATCGGCTCCCCCGCTCGTGCTCGATCGGTCCCCCTGGGCCACGACGGTGAATGAGGCCCCGCCCGCCGTGGCCGGCACATCGAACTGGTCGTTGGCGGGAGTCTCGGTCGTCCGCGCGGCGTTCACGGAGGAAAAGAAACTGGCGAAGCTTTGCTCCTGGTAATACGCGACTGCGCTCCAACTCATCTTGGCCGGCGTGGTGCCGGACAGGGACGCCGCCACCTGGCCGGACTCACTGTCGTTT
Source organism: uncultured Opitutia bacterium (assembly GCA_903925425.1). Taxonomy (GTDB): domain Bacteria; phylum Verrucomicrobiota; class Verrucomicrobiia; order Opitutales; family Opitutaceae; genus CAIYFD01. Next base: position 1,513 of record CAIYFD010000159.1, read on the forward strand.
TTCTGCAAGGGGGTGCCATTTCCCCGCTTTTCCTGGAAATACCGGCCGCTGACCTGCAGCACCGTTTGGTCCCCAAATGGCTGGCGCCAGCCCAAGCGGCCCGCCTGATGCCGCGACGCGAGCGGCCGGTCGACAGGACCCTGCTGCGATGAATCCAGGACGTAGAAACCGTCCGTGGCAAAGGTTGCCACATTGAGAGCGATCGACCCGGTGCCGATCGACTCGGCCAAGGCGGCCTCCCCGGCCCTCAGGTTAAAATCACCCGCCATCGCGGAAATGCTCCCGGCGCGGGTCTCAGGCGCGGCGCTAAATAATTGCACCGTCCCGCTGAGGGCCGAGTTGCCCCAGGCGCCGGAGCCGCCGCCGCGCACGATTTCCACCCGATCCAGGGAACTGATCGGCACCGCACTCCAGGCGACCCAGCCGCCGAACGGATCATTCAGGGGAATCCCGTCCAGCAGCACGAGCGAACGGCTGGCGCCACTCGGGCCGATGTTGCGCAGCGACACGCCCTGGGCCGTGGGATTCGCGCTCAGCGATCCGCTCCGTCGAAACAGCGAGAAGGCAGCGACGTCCCGCAGCGTGTCGTCGAGGGTCAGCGACGGGGAATCCCGCAAGCGCCCGGCGTCGATCACGTCGACCGCCACGGGCAACCAGTCAGGCGACTGCGGAGCCCGGGCGGCGGTGACGACATAGGGCGCGAGCGCCACGGCCGGATCGGCCGCCGCGGCAAAAAGGGACTCCGGCAGAAGCAGCGCCAGGCCGGCAACCAAGGAGCAAACTTTTTTCATGGTGCTCTGGGGGTTGAAACCGAGGCGACGTCGGCGACATCCAGTTCAGCCGCAAGGGAAATTACGTGAACCATCGGCAACGCTAGACAAGCGCGTCAAAAAGAATTTCCGCGGGATGGAGGGCCACGCGGCCGGTGGCGTCCTTGATCTGGTGCCGGCAGCTGGTGCCCGGGGCGCAGAGCAGCGCATCCGGCGGTGTGGCCCGGACGGCGGGAAAGAGCACGAGCTCGCCGATTTGCTGCGACAGGGCGAAATGCTCGGCCTCGTAACCGAACGAGCCGGCCATGCCGCAGCAGCCGCTGGGGATCAAACGGACTTCATGACCGGCGGGCAGCTCCAGCGCCGCGACGGTGGGTGTGAGGGAGGACAGCGCCTTCTGGTGGCAGTGACCGTGCACCCAGATGAGCTTCTTTTCGGCCCGGAACGACTCACGGCGGATGCGGTTGGCCGCAATTTCCCGCGCAATGAATTCGTCGAACAGCAGCGCGCGTTTCGCGAGCGACCGCGCGGCCTCCTTCAGACGAGCGGGCACGAGATCAGGGAATTCGTCGCGAAAGCCGAGGATGGCGGAGGGTTCGAGCCCGATCAGCGGGGACTCATCCGTCACGATATCCTTCAGCAGCTCGACATTGCGGATGGCCAGAGTCTGGGCCTCGCGCACCAGCCCTTTCGATAAGTGGGCGCGGCCACTCTCGACGTGCTTCGGAATCACGACCTCGTAACCGAGGCGGTTCAGCAGCCCCACCGCCTTGATGCCGACACCGGTATCGTTGTAGTTCGTGAATTCGTCGCAGAAAAGATAGACACGACCGTGCGGGAATGCGGACGTGCCGCTGAGACCGGCCGCGTTGGCGTGCCGGCGATGCCAGGCTACCAGCGTCGTCGCCTGCAACCGCGGCAGGCTGCGTCGTTCAGCGAAGCCGGAGAGGCGCTTGATCCAGCGCGACGTGCGGGGCGTGCCGATGAGCCAATTGTACACGCCCGGCGCGAGGGCCGCGAACCGCATGGAGGACGCGAAACCCGCAATGAGCCGGGAGCGCAACGGCACGCCGTGGGTGTCGTGGTAGTGTTGCTGCCATTCGGCTTTCAGGCGGGCCACGTCGACATTGGAGGGGCACTCGGACTTACAGCCCTTGCATGAAAGGCAAAGGTCCATGACCTCGCTCAGTTCGGAATCGTCCCAGGGATTGCCCGCGTCGCGCGGACGGGTGAGCACCTGCCGCAGGAGATTGGCCCGTCCGCGGGTGGAGTCGCGCTCGTTGCGCGTGGCCATGTAACTGGGGCACATGGTGCCGCCGGCGAGGTGGGATTTCCGGCACTCGCCGACCCCGGTGCACCGTTCCGCGGCGCGCACCACGCCCTGCGTGGCGCCGAAGTCGAAAATGGTGGCCGGCTCCACGGCCGGGTGCGCGGGATCGTGCCGCAGCGAGGTGTCCATCGGCGGCGTGTCGATGATCTTGCCGGGATTAAGGATGTTGTGGGGATCGAACGCCTCCTTCACACGGCGCATCATCGCGTAGCAGGCATCGCCGACCATGAAGCGAATGAACTCGCCCCGGAGGCGACCATCCCCGTGTTCGCCCGAAAGGGAACCGCGGTACTTCTTCACCAGGACGGCCACATCCGTGGCGATCGCGCGGAACATCCGCAGGCCCTCGGGCGTTTTCAGGTCGAACAGCGGGCGCGTGTGCAGCTCGCCGGCGCCGGCGTGGGCATAGTAGACGCAGCTGATGCCGTACTTGTCGCGCATCAGGGCGTCAAACTCCGCGATGTAGTCCGGCAGGTCCTCGACCGCGACGGCGGTGTCCTCGACGATCTCCCGCGGCTGAGCGTCGCCCACGACGTTGTTCATGATCCCCTGCCCGGCCCGCCGGAGCTCCCAGACCCGCTCGGCCTCCGCCCCCCAGAGCACCGGAAAGGCCTGACCAAGACCGGCGGAACGCAGTTCGCCCTCGATCGCGCGCATCTCGGCCTCGATGGCCCCGGGCGTGTCGCGGCGAATCTCGATGACGAGCACGGCCCCGGGGTCGCCCTGGACAAAAAAACGGTTCCGCGCGTGTTCGAGATTAGCCTTGGTGCATTCCAGGATGTGGCGATCGATCAATTCGCAGCCATGGGGACGGTGGCGCATGGCGATGAGCGTGCCCTGGAGCGACTCATGGACCGTAGCGAAATGGGCGCACATCACCGCCCCCGGGGGGGGGCAGCGGCTCCAGATTCAACTCGAATTCGACCCCAAGGAAGAGGGTTCCCTCGGACCCGGCGACGAGCCGGCAGAGATTGAACGGCTGGTCCGAGGCAGGATCGAACACGCTGCATTCCATCAAGCGGTCCAGCGCGTATCCGGTGTTGCGGCGAGTGACGGAAGGCTTCGGGTAGTTGGCCCGGATGAGGTCGCGGTTGCCGGGCTCGCGCAACAGATCGCGCACGGTGCGATAAATCCGGGTTTCGAGCGTGTCGGGACCCTCGCATTTCGCGGTGAACTGCTCGCGGGTCAGCGGGCCGAATGTCGCCTCCGAGCCGTCGCTGAGAAAACCGCGCGCCGAGACCAGGTGTTCGCGCGTGGTGCCGTAGACGATGGAATTCGCGCCGCAGGAGTTGTTACCCACCATGCCGCCGACCATCGCCCGGTTGGCCGTGGAGGTTTCGGGCGTGAAGAACAGCCCGTGCGGCTGCAGCGCGCGGTTGAGCTCGTTGCGCACCACACCCGGCTGCACGTGTACCCGTCGACCGGCGGCGTCGATGGCGAGGATGCCGTTCAGGTGACGACCGAGGTCGACCACGATGCCACTGCCCACGACTTGCCCGGCCAGCGAGGTGCCCGCACCGCGCGGGATGAGGCCGACGC
>CAIYFD010000160.1 GCA_903925425.1 uncultured Opitutia bacterium
GAGGTCGGCCACGCCGGCCTTGCCGTACTGGATCAGGTAGCTCGCGACGCGATCGGCCGAATCCGAGAACAGCGCCGCGGTGTAGATGAGCGGCAGTTGGTCGGGGGCGACGCGCGCGAGGTGGGCAAACTCATTCACGGTCCTCGTGTCGTTGGCGCGCCGCAGGAACTCGCCGAGCTGCACCCAGTCGAGGCGCTGCGCGAGCGAGAGGAGGTCGAGATAGAAGGGCTCGAGTTCGCCGAGCTCGTTGTGGTCGGTCGCCGTGGTCGCAAGGTCGCGGAGCTCGCGCAAAAGCTGGGGCGAAAGGTGGTCGCCCTGCCCCAGCAGCGCGGTGAGCAGGATCACGGCGTCCAGCGGCTGGCCCCCGGGCCGCGTGGCCGGCTCGAAGCGCCCGGCGGCGGCGACCTCGCGCGTCTTCAGGATGGCCTGCACCGACTGCGAGCGGGAGTTGGCCAGGTAGGCGCGAAGCTTCTCGCGCGCGGCCTCGGGCAGGAAGAATTCCAGCACAGGGGTGCTGGCGGCGCGGTCCTTCGTCTGGCGCAGGCTGAAGATCGGCTCGAGGAACGGGTCCCAGCCGCCCCAGGCCGCGACCTCCGGCTGCTTCGTCCGGACCTCCTCGATCGCCCGCGCCACGGCCGGGGCGCGCGGATCGCCGACGAGCTGGGCGGTGGACTGCACGAGGGCCGCCGGGCCGGGTTTCTCAAAATCCACGAGGTCCCGACCGAAGGCGCCCAATGTGGCGGTGCCGGCCCCGGCCGCGCGCAGCAACGCGGGGGAGATCGAGCTCAGGTTCACCGGGAGCAGCCAGCCCAGCGTCACCAGCAGCACCCCCGCCGCCAGCCAGGCGACCGCGACGAGGCGGAAATTGCGTTCGCGCGCGGGGTTCACGGCTGGAGTATTCAGTTGCGGCGGACCGGAGGCAAAATAAACCTCGCCGGTTCCACCAGCCGTTACCGACCCATGGCGCTCCCAATTGTTCGCTACAACCAGCCGGTCCTCCGCAAGAAAGGACAGAAAGTCACGTCCTTCGACAAGGCGCTGGCCGCCCTTGCGCATGACATGATCGACACCATGCACGACGCCGAAGGCATCGGCCTCGCCGCCCAGCAGGTCGGGCAGGCGCTGATGCTCTGCGTGGTCGACCTTAGCGACGCCAAGAAGGATTTTACCTGGGTGCTCGACGGAGCCCGCCCGCCGCTCGAGCTCTTCATGCCGCTCGTGCTCGCCAACCCCGTCGCGACCATCGCGAAGGGCACCGACCTGTATGTCTACGAGGAGGGCTGCCTGTCCTTCCCGGGGATTCGTGGCGATGTGGTCCGGCCCGATGCCATCAAGGTGACTTTCCAGGACGAGGCCGGGGTGCCGCATGTGCTGGAATGCGACGGCCTGTTCGCCCGCTGCATCCAGCACGAGGTGGATCACCTCAACGGCGTGCTTTTTATCGACCGCATGGAGGACGACGTCCGCGCGAAGCTCGACCCCGAGGTCAAGGAACTCGTCAAGGAGACCAAGGCCGCGGCCAAGGGCTGAAACAAACCGCTTTTTTGCCACAGAGGCGCAGAGAGCAAAGAGCTCAAGCCTCGTTATTTTTTGGTTTGGTTTCTGAACCCAAATTCATCCGACCTCCGTGTCTCTGTGCCTCTGTGGCAAAACAAACCTTTCCCATGTCCTCGATCACGACCCGCACCGGCGATGACGGCACCACCAGCCTCCTGTACGGGCAGCGCGTCGCGAAATACCACCCGCAGATCGAGGCGGTCGGCGCCTGCGACGAGCTGAACGTCGCGCTCGGGGCGGCCCGGCTGCACGGCCTGCCGGCCGCGACTGACCTGCTGCTCCGCCAAGCGCAGGAAAACCTGATCTCCCTCATGGGCGAGGTCGCCTGCTCCGAGACCGATGCCGCCCGGTTCGCGGAGTCCAAGTTCTCCCGGGTCGAGGCGGCCGATGTAACGCGCCTCGACGACGCCATCGCCGCCATCGAATCCCGCCTCCCGGTGGCCGGTGGCTGGGCCACCCCCGGAGGCAGTCCCGCCGCCGTGGCCCTCGATCAGGCCCGCGTGGCCGCCCGCCGGGCCGAGCGCCGGATCGCCGCCCTGTCCGCCCTCGGCCGCCGGCTCCGGGCACCAACCGTGGAGTTCAGCAACCGGCTTTCAGACCTGCTATGGCTGCTGGCGCGGGACGCGGAGCGGAAAGCTTAAAAGCCGTTGGCGCGCAGAGAGCGCAGAGAGCGCAGGGACCGCAGAGCCCAAGCCGACTCGGATTATTGGCCTCAAAAAGGCGCAGAAGGCGCAAAAGCGAGCCCCGGAAGCCTTAAGCCTTCCGGGGTTCGGAACCCTAATCCGGTTTTATCCGCGTAATCCGTGGTCAAAAAACGGGTCTGAGGAGATTCCCCTTGGCACCCGCCGGACCGATCCCTTTCGTTTTTCTTTAATGTCCACGCCACGACCCGCAGTCCTTGCCCTAGAAGATGGCAGCGTGTTCCGCGGCCTCGCCTTCGGAGCCGAGACCACCATTGCCGGCGAATGCGTTTTCAACACGTCGATGACCGGCTACCAGGAGATCCTCACGGACCCGTCGTACTTCGGCCAGATCGTGACGATGACCGCGGTGCAGATCGGCAACACCGGCGTCAATGACGAGGACACCGAGGCAACTGTGCCCAAGGCCAGCGGCTTCGTGGTGCGCGAACTTTCCCCGATCGTCAGCAACTGGCGCAGCCGGTCGTCGCTCGGCGACTACCTGCGGAAGCACGGCATCCCCGGCATCAGCGAGGTCGACACCCGGGCCCTGACGAAAAAACTCCGCGTCGACGGCGCGATGAAGTGCTGCCTGAGCACGCTGCCGATCAGCGACGCCGACGCCGTGGCGCAGGCCCGCGCCTGGCGCGACATGTCCGGGGCGGACTACGTGAAGGACGTCACCTGCCGCGAGCCCTTCATCTGGGGCGCCGCCGATGCCAGCCGGCACAACACGCCCTACATGCCCGTCGGCACGTCGATGAACGCACCCGGGGTCCCGGCGAAGAAGTTCCGCGTCGCCGCCTTCGACTACGGCGCGAAGCACAGCATCTACCGCAAGCTGGTGCACCACGGTTTTGAGGTGCAGGTCTTCCCGGCGACGGCGACGCACGAGCAGGTGCGCGAGCACAAGCCCGACGCGGTGTTCCTCTCCAACGGTCCCGGCGATCCGTCCGCCCTGCCCTACATCCACAAGACCGTGACGGCGCTGTTGCCCGACTTCCCCACCTTCGGGATCTGCCTCGGCCACCAGATGATCACGCACGCGCTCGGCGGCACGACCTTCAAGCTCAAGTTCGGCCACCGCGGCGGCAACCAGCCCGTGAAGAACCTCGAGACCGGCAAGGTCTCCATCACCGCGCAGAACCACGGCTTCGCCACCGACCCGAAGAGCATCGAGGCCCGCGGCGCCAAGGTCACCGAGATCAATCTCAACGACCAGACCGTCGAGGGACTCCGCCACACCAAGCTCCCCGTCTTCAGCGTGCAGTACCACCCCGAGGCGGCCCCGGGCCCGAACGACGCCGACCCGCTCTTCGTGGACTTCTACCGGATGGTCGAGAAACGAAAGAACAGCCAGATCTAGGCCGTTCTTTCGTTTCGGTTATTGGGTTTTGGGGGTTTGGGTTGCTCAACGCCCCGGTAGGGCGGCGATTCCGCTCGCCGCCGGGATCGCGTCATCACGGCGGTCACGGAGTGACTCGCCCTACCAGCCGATCGAGATATCCAAGACCCTTCCGGATTTTGGGTTGGCGGGCGCCCCAGGTGCGCCTGAATCTTCCGCCCCACCCCATGCCGGACATCCACTTCTCCCTCGGCGACCACAAGTTCAACCTGCGGGTCGGCGCGATCATCCGCCGGGGCGACACCGTCCTGCTCTGCAATCTTCCCAACCAGGACTGGTACTACACGCCCGGCGGACGCGTCGGCACCGGGGAAAGCTCGCGCGAGGCGCTGGCCCGCGAGCTCCGCGAGGAGTTGGGCGTCGAGGTAGAGATCGGGCGCCAGCTGCTCACGGGCGAAAACTTCTTCACTTTCCGCGGCACGCGCATCCACGAGGTCTGCTTCTTTTATGAGGCGGTGTTCCCCGACGGCCCCACGCCCGCGACCACGGGCGACGGCGAGATCCTCCGCTGGATGCCCCTCGCCGGGCTGGCCGCCCTCGATCTCAAGCCGCCCTTTCTAAAGGAGCAAATTCTCCATCCCCAGACCGGCGTGCCGTGGGTGATCCACCGGGACTGATCGCCCGCGGGTCCAGACCCAAGCCGGCGCGGACGCGCTTCAGAGCCCGTAGATCTCGACGAGCGCCACGCCCGCCGTGTCGCTCACCCCGTTGGCCTTGGCGATATAAACCCCGGGAGGGAGCGTGATCAGCATCATGGCATCCTTGCTCGTGCCATCGTTGGCGGGGAAGGCATGCACAGCATCGTTGGCGGTCCGCAGTTCGGAAACGCCGCCCCAATTGTTGTTGCTGCCGAGAAAGACGTTGCTGCCCGCCACGGAGAGTTCGAGCTGCGGGTCAACCATGGCGCCGGGCACATTGAACGGGGCGGCGGCGATTCCAGGTCCGACCGCCTTGATCAGGACCGTCTTGGAGGTGGAGCCGGAAATCACAAAACCGACAAAGAAGACATCGCCGCCGGTTCCGATCCGGCCGCGGAGCGACATCGCGGAGAGATTCGCGGGAGAATCCAGTCCGTAAAACTCAATCAGCGAAACCCCGGTGGTATCGCTGACCCCGCTCGCCGTGGCGATGAAAACGCCACCGGGAAGCGCGCGGACCAGCGCAGCATCCTTGCTCGCCGAGTCGGCCAAAGGGAAGGCCGCCACCTGGGCATTGGCCGACAGGACATCCGCCGCACCACCCCAATTGTCATTGCTCCCGAGCGGGAGATTGCTCCCGGCCACGACCAGATCCAGCTTCGGATCCACCATCGCCCCGGGCACACTGAACGGCGCCGCCGCAATGCCGGGTCCCACGGACTTGACGAGGATCCGACCCCCGGCGCCGTCGAGGACGAACCCAATGAAGAAGACTTCGGCTCCCGCCCCGACGTTGCCGCGCAATGATAGTGCGCTCAGGTAACCCGGGGTGGCCGCCGCACTGACCGTGAGTGCGGCCACATTGGTGGACACCGTGCCTCCCCCACTGGAGACGGCGCACGTGTAGTTTCCGGCATCACCCGCCGCGACCGAAGCCAGCACGAGCAGCGATCCGGTGGCGCCCGCGATTGGCCCCACGCCGCTTTTCGACCACTGGTAGGTCAATCCCGTCCCCGTCGCGGAAACCAGCAGCGCCACTTTCTGGCCGGGAACCGCCGTGACACTCTGTGGCTGGCCGATGATGGCGGGCGGCGGGCCGTTGCTCCCGGCGGCGCTGACATTGACCGTGTAGGAAAACTTGGGGGAGGAATAGACTTGGTCCCTCGCCACCAGCGTAAAGGTAAACGTTCCAGCCGTCGTGGGCGTGCCGGTGAGTGTCGGGTTCTGGGCAAAGATCGTGCCGCCGGAGCCGGTCAGGGTCCCGAAACGCAATCCCGGCGCGATCGTCCCGCCGACCAGCCACGAGGAGGCCGGCGTCTGGGTGCCGGAAACATCGAACACCACCGTCTGGATCGCGGTCCCGACCGTGGCGGCAAGCGGGCTTGTGGTATTGGCCACCAACGTCGTCGCACCGGCGCGCGAATCCAGCGCGCCCAAGGCGGCAACCAGCACGGTGGAGCGGAAGATGGCCCCGACCGGAGCCGCGCTGATCATC
>CAIYFD010000161.1 GCA_903925425.1 uncultured Opitutia bacterium
CGACCGCAAAATTAATCTCGAGGGGGCTGTGGTTCGAAAGGATCTCCCGGGACGGGGCGCCGAAATAACCGGCGTCGTTCCATTGCGGGTCGCCAACGTTCGGGAATTTGAAAAGCACTCCGGCGGGGACAAGGTTGGGACCCTGGCTGTTGGCTACCGTGGTCGAATCCAGGGCCGAAATCCCGGCGATGACCACGGCGCTGGCGAGCTCATGCCGGAGAAAGACTGGAAGTCCACGGTGGTTGCCGAGCCACCGACGATGGAGTTGAGCGTCGCGCGATCCGCAATGACCTGGCCGCGAACCAGGACCGGGGCGATCAAGAGCAACCATCCGAGGCTTTTCAGGAAATATCTCACCGGCCAAGGGGATTACTCGGTCCTGCGGGGGCGGCAATCGTGGAGTTGTGCCTCACGTGATTGAAGGCATGATTCTCACCTGTAATCATGCCGTTGTCCGACAAACTATCGCCCCTCGTGGCGCCTTTCCGGGTTCTGGTCACCGGGGCCAACGGGTTGATCGGGCGGGCCCTGGTCCCGGAATTGCAGGCCCGCGGGTGTCAGGTCACGCGTCTGGTGCATGGCGTGGCCTCGGGTCCGGGCGACATCGGGTGGAACTCCCGGATTGGGGCGCTGGCATTTCCGGTCGGAACGACGTGCGACGCGGTGATTCACCTGGCCGGTGAGAATGTCGCGGCGGGCCGTTGGACGGTTGCGCGCTGCACGGCCATCCGCGACAGCCGGGTGGCGGGGACAAGGAAACTGGTTGCGGCGCTGGCCACGTTACCGGCACCGCCGCGGGTCTTTGTGAGCGCGAGTGCGATTGGTTATTACGGCGACCGGGGCGAGGAGGCTTTACCGGAGTCGGCCGCGCCCGGTACGGGATTCCTGGCCGAAACCTGCGTGGCTTGGGAGAGGGAGGCGGCGGCGGCGGCAACGGTGCTCGGAGCACGCGTGGTCATCGGTCGCATCGGGCTGGTGCTTTCGGGCGAGGGTGGGGCGTTGCTGAAGATGCTGCCGGTGATCAAGTCGGGCCTCGGCGGACCGCTCGCCGCGGGCCGGCAGTGGATGAGCTGGGTGTCGGCGACGGATGTCGTGGCGATGCTGGTGGCCGCGGTGTTCGAGCCGCGCTGGAGTGGACCCGTCAATTTGGTTTCGCCGGGGCCGGTCACGAATGCCGCGTTTACGGCAGAATTGGCGCGGCTGGTGCACCGGCCGGCTTTACTGCCGGTGCCGCGCTGGGTGCTGCAGGCGCGTTTCGGCCGCATGGCGGACGAGGCCCTGCTGGCGAGCGCGCGGGTGGTGCCGCAGGTGCTGACCGCGGGCGGCTTTGCCTATGCCCATCCGCAGCTTGAATCCGCGCTGCGGGCGGCGCTGGGGCGATGATTCGTCGGCCTGCCTTGGCCGGGCTCCGCCCATTTTTCATCCAATAGGTGAAAAGTGCGCGGCGCGCTTGAAGGGGGGCTTTGCCCAGTAGGTCACGTATTACGTGACAACCAGGTGAAGCCTTTGGAGGGAAGGGTGCCGCATCGGGTTGAATCGGGGATCCGAGGCAATCCTTGGTGGAAAGCTGACCGCTTGGGCGGTGGGGGTAAAAACGTGCTTTCCAACCTTGGGGGGCGCCCTATCGTCCCGGGCTCCTATGCAAAGAACCCTCGTCATCCTGAAGCCCGACTGTATGCAAAAGCGCCTCGCCGGGGAGGTCCTGCGCCGCTTCGAGCTGGCGGGTTTCTCCGTGGTGGGGTGTAAGATGGCGCGGTTGTCGGCCTCCGTGCTCCGCGAACATTATGCCCACGTCGCGTCGAAGCCGTTTTATCCCGAGATCGAGACCTTCATGAGCTCGAGCCCGGTGATCATCGCCGCCCTGCAGGGCGACCAGATCGTGGCCAAGGTGCGCGAACTGCTCGGGCCGACCGATCCCAAGAAGGCGCCCCAGGGCACGATCCGCGGCGATTTCGGCACCGACATGATGAAAAACATGGTGCACGCCTCGGACAGTGACGAGAACGCGGCCATTGAGCTCAAGCGCTTCTTCATGGCCGAAGAGCTGTACTGAGCGACGCGAGCCCTTCATTTTGCCCGCCACAGCCCTCGGCTTGGCGGGCTTTTTTGCGGGTGGATCGAATCGTTCCAAGATACCCGATCCGTTTTACAGGCGGATTTAACGGATTTCGCGGATGGTTTGGGGTAGGGTTGAGGCGGTGCCTCAACCGGGATTGCGGCTAAGGCACCGCCTCAGCCCTATCTTCGCCCGATAAAGCGGGATCCTCCGTGAGGAGGGCGGCACGGCCAGCCGTCGGCTCGGCAAAGGCTGGAAGAATGGTGGAGGTTGGATTCGAACCAACGGTGTCGTAAGACGGGAGATTTACAGTCTCCGGAGCGGCCACTGCTCAACTCCACCAAAAGGGGCGCGGAAATTCCCGGTTCGGTCCGGTTAACTCAAGGCTTTTTTCACTCCTTGCGCCGCCAGAGCTCCGCCCCAACTTTCGACCATCGTCGCGCCCAACCCGTTATGTCCACCATCGCACTGACGATTCTCGATCATTTCCTGACCGTTGCGGGTGTGGTGCTCGCCCTATTTGCCTTTGCGCGCCTGTTCAGCGAGCGGCGGCAGCCCGGCAACACCGTGGCGTGGCTGATGGGCATCGTGCTGATCCCCTATGTGGCGGTACCGCTGTTCCTGCTGGTCGGCGGTCGGAAGATCCGCCGGCTGATGAAGCGGAAGTCCAAGGTCGTTCCGGTGGTGGCGGGCGTCGTGGGTTGTCAGTCGGCCGCCTCGGCCACTCCGACCGCTCAGACGGTTAGCTCGATTTCGGAGTGCCCGGTGATCGGCTGCAATGATCTCCGCCTGCTCACGACGGGAGAGGAGGCCTACGCGGCCCTGGAGCAAGGCATCCGGGGCGCGAAACACTCCATCCATATCACGACGTTCATCCTGGGGCGGGACGACACCGGCCGCCGGATCGTGCGGATGCTGGCGGAAAAGGCGAAGGAGGGCGTGAAAGTTCGACTGCTGCTCGACGCGGTCGGCTGCCTCTTCTCCAGCCGGGGTTTCGTCGATCCGATCCGCAAGGCGGGCGGTGAGGTGTCGGTCTTCATGCCCGTCCTCCCGTTTTTCTCGCTGCGCAACAGTGCGAACCTCCGCAACCACCGGAAACTGGCGATCTTCGACCAGCACACGGCGTTCATCGGCGGGCATAACCTGGCCCGCGAGTATCTGGGCCCCACGCCGCTGAAAAAGCGCTGGCGGGATTTCGGCGCGATGGTGAGCGGCCCCTCGGCCACGCTGCTCAACGATGTGTTTCTCGCCGACTGGTCGTTTGCCACCGAGCAGCCGATGAAGGGGCTCCGCGCCGAGGCCCTGCCGAGCGCGGTGCGTCAGGAGGGCGACGCAGAGGTGCAGGTGGTCGTGAGCGGGCCGGACTGCGCGGGTGATGCGCTGTACGAGGGCATCATTTCCATGGTCCAGGAGGCGAAGCAGAGCATCGTCATCGTGACGCCGTACTTCATTCCGGACGAAGTGCTGTACCGCTCGCTGATCGTGAAGGCGCGCGCCGGCTGCGATGTCACGATTGTCGTGCCGGAGAAATCCAATCATCCGGTGACGGACTACGCCCGGCGCCATTTCCTGCGCGAACTGCAGGGCGCGGGGGCGGATGTGCGGCTCTTCGGCCCGGGCATGATGCATAGCAAGGGGGTGATCGTGGACGACCGGCTCGGCCTGCTCGGCTCGGCCAATCTCGACCTGCGCAGTCTGTTCGTGAACTTTGAGGTCGGCCTTTTCGTTTACTCGCGGCCGGACGTCCTGGCCATGCGGGCCTGGGCGGCCGGCCTGATCGCACACAGCAAGCCCTCGCCCGTCCGGCGTAAGGCGCTGGGTTTTGGCCATACGGTGCTCGAGGAGTGCTGCCGCCTGCTGGCGCCGCTACTGTAGGCGGATCGACGAGCCTTTTTAGCCGAGGATTTCGCGGATTCACGCCGATGATTGAGGGTGGGCGGAGGCGGTGCCTCCGCCGCGATGGATGGGGAATATCGCGGCCGACTCACCGAGCCGGCCCCACCCGGGGTCCATCTGTTTGATCCGCGAAATCCGCGGGTAAAAATGGATTGCGAGAAGGATTGGTCTCAAATCAGTCCCGAGGCGCGGAAACTGTAATAGCCGAGGCCGGAGGGGTCGTGCGAGGTCTGGCCGATGATCAGGTGGTCGATCAGCTCGATGTCGAGGGCCCGGGCGGCGTCGCGCAGCTGGCGCGTGACCTGGAGGTCCGCCTGGCTCGGCGCTGGGTCGCCGCTCGGGTGGTTGTGGGCGCAGATCACGCCGGTGGCGGCCTCGCGCACGGCCTCGCGGAACACCTCGCGCGGATGGACGAGCGCGGCCGTGGCCGTGCCGGAACTGATCTCGATGCGCCGGAGCAGGCGGAGTTTCCGGTTCACGCACAGCACCCAGAATTTCTCGACCTGCAGGCCGCGGGCGAGCGGCTGGAGGTAGGCGACCATCAGGTCGGGACGATTGAGCAACGGGGTGTCGCCGGCTTGTTGGACCAGGACCCGGCGGGCGAGCTCGAGCACGGCGACCAACTGCAGGGCCTTCACGGGTCCGATGCCCTTGATGCGGCGGAAATCGGGCTCCCGCCATGGCACGAGCGCGGCGAGCGAGCCGGCGGCGTTCATGAGACAGGAGGCGACGCTGATGACATCGTGGCCGCGCGTGCCGCTGCGCAGGAGCATGGCGAGCAGTTCGGTGTCGCTCAGGGCCGCGGCCCCGAGGCGCGCGAGGCGTTCCTGGGGGCGTTCACCGACGGTGGTGTCGCGGAGGCGGTTGGCGGCGGAGGTTTCGGGCGGGGTCGGGGCTGGGAATGGATCCATGTCCCTGAGAACGCAGCAATGGGGGGCGATCTTTCACCTAATCGCAGGCGGCGATGAAAAATATCGCGGCCGAGGCACCGCCTGAGCCCTACCGCGGAGCCACCGATAGCTCAGAATGCCGAGCGGGAGACCTGCAGGGAGTCGCCGGGGAGGAGGCGCGGGTCCTCGCTGGGGCGGCGCTGGGCGAGGGTGATGTCGACCGGGTAGGCGTGGTTGTCGCGCGTGAGGTTGACCGCGGTCTCCTTGGCGTAGAGCGAGAAGCCGCCGGCGGCCTGGATGGCCTTGGCGGCGGTGAGATCGGGGGTCCAGATCACGCGGCCGGGCCGGGCAACCTCGCCGCCGACGTAGACGTACCGCTCGGCGATGCTGACCGAGACGTCGATCGCGGTGTAGAATTTGCGGTTGAGGTATTCGGCGCGGATCGAGCGCGAGAGCTCGGAGGTGCTAACCCCCGCGGCCTTGATCGAGCCGATGAAGGGCAGGGAGATCAGGCCCTGGTCGTCGAGCTGGACCGAATTGGTGGACGGATCGGGGATGCCCTGCAGGACGACCGTCAGGCTGTCGCCCGGGCGCAGCACGGCGCTAGTCGCTGACTCCGGGATCTTCGGGTTGCTTGCCAGGGTCGGAGTGCCGCCTGTGGCGCAGCCGGCCACACCAAGGCCGAGGGCCAAGACGAGAACCAGCAGGGGAAGGCGGGCGGCGTTCATTGGGCCGCGTTGATGCACGAGCGTGCGCGCGAAGGCAACCTTACCGCTTTCCGCGGGCTTTCTTCTTCGGCTTGTCGTCGTCGGCATCTTCATCGCCGTCGTCGTCATCCTTTTCCTTCTTCTCACCGTCGTCGTCCTCGTCGGCGTCCTTGTCCTTATCCTTGTCCCCTTCCTTGCCTTCCTTGTCCTCGTCGCCGTCCTCGTCGTCCCACTTCAGGGAATCGTCGTTCTTGAGTTTTTCCTCCTCGGCTTCGTCGAGCTCGGGCAGGTCAGCGTCATCCTCGTCCTCGGCGGAGGGCTTCTCGGTCTCCTCGCCGTCGGCATCGTAGCCGGCCGGCATGTAGTCGAGGATGGCGGTGACTTCGTCGAAGGTGTGGATGGCCTTGCCCTCGATAAAATGGGTGTTTTGGTCCTCGCGGATCTCATCCTCGACCTCGTCGACGGTGAGCTTGCTCTCGAACTTGAAGATGTCGTTGAGCATCTTCACGCGGCAGCGGGTGAGGTGGTCGAGCAGGTCGGCGTAGGGCCCGTTTTCGTCGTCGAGCACGTCGGCGAGGGCGAAGAGCTTTTCCTCGGAGTCGATGAGGGGTTCCTTGACGCGCTTGAGGCGGACCTTGCCGGGACCGGCCTCCTTTTCGATGCGGAAGGGGAAGAACGCGGACTCGAAAAGGTCCTGGTCAAACCCGTAGTCGCGCAGCGGTTCGATCAGCTCGATCAGGTGGGCCACCTGGCGCGGATCGATGATGCTGAGGCCGTCGACGTCCCAACGGACGGGATCACTGACTTCGTTGACCCACCAGTTGTGATCTTCGCCGAGTCGGACGATGCACCAGTCGAGGGTCGTGGAAGCTTTGGCCATGTGTGATTAAAGTACGTGAAAGGGTGAAGTTCCGCGCGGAGCCGGAGTCAAATCGCAAACTTCTCACCCCAAGCTTTGTTGCGAATTCGTCCCGCGGCCGCCCCGAGGTGCAAAAGTGAGCGCAGCGTGGAAACGGGGGGGTAAAAAACAAGCCGAAAAAAGCTTGGGGTGAAAACGAGGTCTTTCCGGCGTTTTTGGGGATGGTTCCCGGGTGAATCGGGGCGGGCCCGGCGGCGGTCCTTGATTTTTGGTCCCCGCGTTTCACTGTCCCGCGCATGGATTTGCTGTACGAGAAGGTGATCCGGCCCCGGTTGTTCGCGCTCGACTCCGAGCATGCCCACGAGCGCGGGGTCACCGCCATGGCCTGGCTGGCCCGGATCGCCCCGCTGCGGGCGCTGCTGGAGGCGAGGCACCGGCTTGCGGCCGGGCACAAGCCGGTCCGGGCGTTTGGCTTGGAGTTTCCGAATGCCGTCGGGCTGGCGGCGGGCTTTGACAAGAACGCCCGGGCGTGGCGGGCGGCAGCTGCCTTGGGTTTCGGGCATGTCGAGGTCGGGACCGTGACTGCGCTGGCGCAGGAGGGGAACCCGCGGCCGCGGATGTTTCGCTACCCGGCGGAGGAAGCGGTGATCAACCGCATGGGTTTCAATAACGAGGGCTCCGAGGCGGTGGCCGTGCGCCTAGCGGGACAGCCCGGCCCGGGTAAACGCCGGATTCCGTTGGGAGTGAATCTCGGCAAGTCGAAGGTGGCGCCGATCGACGAGGCGGTGGCTGACTATCTGGCGAGTTTTGCGCGGCTGGCAAAGTACGCCGACTACCTCGTGCTGAAT
This sequence comes from uncultured Opitutia bacterium, assembly GCA_903925425.1. Classification (GTDB taxonomy): domain Bacteria; phylum Verrucomicrobiota; class Verrucomicrobiia; order Opitutales; family Opitutaceae; genus CAIYFD01. The sequence continues at coordinate 7,257 of CAIYFD010000161.1, forward strand.
GTCTCGAGTCCCAACACCCCGGGCCTGCGGCAGCTGCAGGACGAGTCGCGACTGCGCGAACTCCTCGGCGCGGTGTCCGCGGCCAACCGGACGCGGGAGGCGTCCGACGGACGGCGCGTGCCGCTGCTGCTCAAGATCGCCCCGGACCTGACCTTTCCCCAGATCGACGCGGTGCTGGGGGTGATCGCGGAGTTCGGCTTCGACGGCATCATCGCGACCAACACCACGCTGGCGCGGCCGGGATTCTTTGCCGGGGTGAACGAGGCGGGCGGGCTGAGCGGCGCGCCGCTGCGCCGCCGCGCGACCGAAATCATCGGCTACATTGCCAAGGCCACGAACGGCCGCCTGCCGATCATTGGCGTGGGCGGGATCACCGACGAGGCGTCGGCCGCGGAGAAACTCGATGCGGGCGCGACACTCGTGCAGGTCTACTCGGGCATGATTTATCGCGGCCCGTTCTTCGCCGCGGCGTTGGC
>CAIYFD010000162.1 GCA_903925425.1 uncultured Opitutia bacterium
AGCTCGACCGCACCCACGGCGCCAACGACCAATTCATCGCCAAGGGCCACATCGAGATCGTCGGCCCGGACCTCATCGCCAGCGAGACCAGCGACGACGGCTACAAGTCGCTCGACCTCCTGATGGACAAGCTCGACGGCCTCCTGCGCCGCCGCCACGGACTGAAGAAGGACCACCGCAACCACCCGCACGGGGTGGAGGTCGGGGGCGACCTGCCGAAGACGGAATGATCCGCGTGCCGTTGGCGTCGGCAGCGGCGGAGGAATACGTTCGCTCCAAGGCGAGAACCGGATAGTCATTCCGCACTCGCCCCGGAGCACCCTGGGTTCGGGTTCGGTCTCAAGTGCCGAGAGGAAGCCCCCTCATGCCGCCCACCATTCCGCACCGCCGTCTGTTCGCCCCGATTGCCGCCGAGATGGCCTCGGCTTTGGGACTCTTCGTTCTCGCGGCCTGGTGGCTCGGGCATTGGGACCTCGCCACGTTTGGGACCAACCTCATCCCGATGGCTCCCGCCACCGCCGTGGCGATCTCGCTCGGCGGCGGCGCGCTTGCCTGGCGTTTGCACCGGCCCGAGGGTCGGGCCGCCGAGCTCAGCCTGCTGGCCGCGGCCAGTTTGGTCGCCCTGATCGGAGTCCTTGAACTGACGCGCTGGGCCATCGGCGCCGCCGATCCTTGGGATCTGCCGTTGGTCAGGCTCCCGGCGAGACCGGAGGGAATGATTGTCGGCCGCATGGCACCGTTCACGGCCACCGCCCTGGAACTGCTCGCCCTCTCGCTCGGCAGCATCCTGCGGCTGGGCCGGTTCTCGGCCATACGCACCGTCGGCATCGTGGCGGCGGGCGTTGGCTCGATTTTCGTCAGCATCATCATCCTTGAATACGCTGCCGGGGCCCACCTCGGCTACGGGAATGCGGAAGTGCCCATGGCCCTGCCCACGGCCATCGCCCTGCTCGCACTCTACCTCGCCGTCCTGCGCACGGCCTACGACCGGAGGACCCAGGGCCGCACTGAAGGTGACGTCAAAGTCACCCGCCCCGGTTGGATTTTCTCGCTGGGGGTGAACGAAATCACCGCCGGCATTCTGGTCCTGATCGCAATCACCGGAATCTATTTTCTCCGCTCCCAACAGGGGGAGGCCCGCAGTCAGGCCTTTCGGGAGCTCGCCAATATCACGGCGCTGAAGGCGCAGGGACTGGGCCAGTGGCGGAACGAACGCCGGGACGACGCCCGTTTCCTGCAGCGCACGCCCGCCATTCGTGCGGACATCGCGTCTTTCCTGGCCAATCCCGCCGATGCGGCAGCCCGGACGAGGGTCCTTGGCTGGCTCGACTCGATGCGCAACCGGCGCATCCCCTACGTTTCCCTCCGGCTCTACGACACGGCGGGGCAGCTCCTGCTCGCCACGCCCGCCACGGCCGGTTCCGCCGCGATTGCGGCCGACCCCGGTTTCGTCGCCGCCCTCGCCAGCCCCGAAGTCGTGCTGGGAGAAATCATGCCTGGCCTACCCCTGAGGATGGAAATGTTCGCGGCCATCCCCCCGGTCGCGGGCAATCCCTCCACGCCAGTGGCCATCGTCGCCTTGGAAATCGACCCTACCGTCCACCTGAGTCCCTTCCTGCTCCGCTGGCCCGAGGTGACCATTCCGGGCGAGCTGATGCTGGCGTATCGGGAGGGGAACCAGGTCGCGTACCTCGACTCCAACGCGGGTACGCCGGAACCGCCCTCCCTCCTGCGCCGTCCGCTGACGGAGGCGGCTCTTCCCGTCGCGATGGCGGGCCGGGGCGAATTCGGCGACCATGAGGGGATCGATAACCACGGAGTGGCCGTCTTTGCCTCCATCCGGCCGGTCCGTGACTCGACCTGGATCCTCGTCGCCACGATTGACCAGACGGAAGCGTACGCGGAGCAAAACCGGGAAACCTGGATCGACGGCACGCTGGTCGGCTTCCTCCTGCTCGCGGCCCGACTCGCGGGGGCCGCGCTGGCCCGCCAGCGCGCCGCCGCCGCCGAGGAACAGCGCGCCGCCCTGGCCGAGCGCCTCGGCCTGATCACCCAGTATGCCAACGATGCCCTTTTCACCTTCGACGAGCAGATGCGGATTGTGGACGCCAACGAGCGGGCGTTTTCAACCTATGGCTACACCATCAAGGAACTCCGCAAGCTGACCGCCCGTGACCTGCGGCCTCCCGATACCGCCCCCAGCACAGGCACCGACTTCGCCGCCGTCTTCCAGTCCAACGGCCGGGTGTTTGAGACCATCCACCGGCGCAAGGATGGCTCGACCTTCCCCGTCGAGGTCAACGCCCGGCCCGTCGACCTGGAGGGCCGCCGCCATGTGCTGAGCATCGTTCACGACATCTCAGAGCGAAAGAAAGCCGAGCACGAGCTTCAGCAGCGGGTCCAGTTGCACAAGGCTTTGCTCGGGTTGCCGGAGGCCGCCGAAACCCTCGACGAGAAGGCCTTCATGCAGCGGGGGCAGGAACTGACCGAGGATGCCACCGGCAGTGTGATCAGCTTCATTCACTTTGTGAACGAGGATGAAGTGACCATCGAACTCGTCACCTGGTCGCGCCGAACCCTGGAGAAATACTGCCGCGCCCGTTTCGACAGCCACTATCCCGTCAAGCAGGCCGGCATCTGGGCCGACGCGCTGCGCGAGCGCCGCCCCGTCGTCTTCAATGACTATCCGTCCTATCCCCAAAAGCACGGATTGCCTGAGGGCCACTCCCATCTGCAGCGGCTGATCAGCGTGCCCATCATCGAGAACGGCAAGGTCGTGATGCTGACCGGCGTGGGGAACAAATCCACGGACTACACGGAACAGGATCTTGAAGCCGTCCAGCTGCTCGGCGCCAGCATCTGGCGCCTCGTGCAGCGCACCCGCACGGAGTCAAAGTTGCGCAGGCTCTCCAGCATCGTCGAGCAGGCACCTCTTGCCGTCGTCATTACCGACACCAAGGGCGCCATTGAGTACGTGAATCCGGCCTTCACCAAAGCGAGCGGCTACACCTCCGCCGAGGCCCTGGGACAGAATCCGCGGATCCTGAAGTCGGGTGAAACCCCAGCGGAAGTCTATCGGGAGATGTGGCAGGCGCTCGCCCGCGGCGAAACCTGGAATGGCACCCTGCATAATCGCAAAAAGACCGGTGAGACCTACATCGAGAACGTCATGATCGCGCCGGTGGTCGACGGGGGAGGGCGCGTCACCAGCTATGTCGCCCTGAAGGAGGATGTGACGACCCACCTGCAAACCGTCGCCCTGCTCGCCAAGGAGCGCGAGGTGACGGAAATGAAGACCCGGTTCATCTCCGTCACCTCGCACGAGTTCCGCACGCCCATGGCCGCCGCCATGGGTTCGGCGGAGCTCCTCGCCAATCATCTCGAGCGGCTCACCCCCGCAAAGCGCGCGGAACTCCTCAACCGCATCACGATCGCGCTGCACCGCATGGCCGCGATGCTGGACGAAATCCTCCTGCTCAACCGGATGGACTCCAAGCGGGTCGCGGTCCATCCGGTCGCGCTCGACTTCCACCGGCTGGTGCAAAACTCTCTGGAAGAAGCCCGGCTCGCCGACCCCGACGCCCATCTCTTCGAGTTCGCGGTCGCGGGTGATCCCGCGGGCTTCGTCACCGACGCCTCCCTGATGCAGCACATCCTCTCCAACCTGCTGAGCAACGCAGTGCGCTACTCCCCCGCGGGCTCTCCCATCACGGTGCGGCTCGAGGTGGGCGCGGCCGGCGCCCGCCTCGAGGTCGAAGACCATGGCATCGGGATTCCGCCGGCCGACATCGCCCGGCTCTTCCAGCCATTCGAGCGGGGCTCCAACGTCGGCGCCATCAAGGGCACCGGGCTCGGCCTCAGCATCGTGAAGCGCATGATCGAGCTCCTCGGCGGCACCGTGGAGATCGAAACCCCCGCAGGCGGCGGCAGCCGTTTTGTCATCCGTCACCCCCGCCTGCCGACGGCGACCTCCGAGGCATGAATGCGGTGCTCCCCATCTCCATCCTCGTGATCGAGGACGACGACGATGTCCGCCAGACTCTGGGCGACATCGTCGAGCTGAACGGTTACCGCCTGCTGACGGCGCCGGACGGCGAGGCCGGGCTGGCCATTGCCCGGCGCGAAAATCCGGCCCTGATCATCACCGACATCGCGATGCCGCGGATGGACGGCTTCGCGCTGCTCGCTGCCCTGCGGGCCGACACGGCGCTCCGCCCCCTGCCGGTGATCATCATCACCGCCAAGGTTGACCGGGCCGCCACCCGCCTCGGCATGGAGCTCGGGGCGGACGACTTCATCACCAAGCCGTTCACGGAGGACGAGGTGCTGCACTCGATCAAGACGCGCCTGGAAAAAAAGGACCTGCTCGATGAGCTCGACGCCTTTGCCCACACCGTCGCGCACGACCTCAGAAACCCCCTCGCCTCGCTTGGCGGCCGGCTCGAGCTGATGGAGATGATGCTCGGCAAGGCCGACGAGGCCACCCTGCGCCAGCATCTCAACGCCGCGACCAACGCCGCCTTCCGGCTCGGCACCATCATCGACGAGCTGCTCCTGCTCAGCGGCGTGCGCCGCCAGCCCGTGGTGCCGGGGCCGCTCGACATGGGCGCCATTGTCACCGAGGCCGTCGACCGCCTGGAAAACCTCCTGCAGAAGCAGTCGGCCCGGATCGAGCAGCCCGCCACCTGGCCGGTCGCCGTCGGCCACGCCCCGTGGGTCGTCGAGGTCTGGACCAACTACCTGAGCAACGCCGCCAAGTACAGCGGCCCGAACCCGGTCATCAGCCTCGGCGGCGAACTGCGCCCCGACGGCCGCAGCGCCCGCTTCTGGGTGCAGGACCATGGCCCGGGCGTCGACGCCGCCACCCAGGCCAAGCTCTTCGTGCCGTTCAGCCGCATTTCGACCGGCCGCGCCAGCGGCCACGGCCTCGGCCTCTCGATCGTGCGCCGGATCCTCGACAAGCTCGGCGGGACCGTGGGCGTCGAGAGCGAACCGGGAGCCGGCGCGCGCTTCTGGTTCGAGCTTCCCATCGCCACACCTGTTTCCGCCCTCCCAGTCCGCCAAATCGACGCACCATGAAGATCCTGATCATCGAGGACGACGACGCCATCCGCGACACCCTGCGCGACCTCCTGGAGATCAACGGCCACATCGTGATCGACGCCACCGACGGGCTTTCCGGAGTGGAACGCGCCAAGGAGCTTCCCGAGCTGATCCTCTGCGATATCGGCTTGCCGGGCCTCGACGGCTACCAGGTGC
>CAIYFD010000163.1 GCA_903925425.1 uncultured Opitutia bacterium
GCGCGGAGCGTGGAGGCGGCGTTGCTGTCACCATCCCCCGCGAGGCCGACCACGAGACCGTAGCCGACGAGCTGGTTGTCGCGCCCGCCCTCGACGAGGGCGAGGTCCTTGACGCGGGCGGCGGAAAGCGGGCCAGCCGAAAGCAGGCCGACGGCGAAGATCGCCGTCAGACGCCGGCCGAGGGCGGAGCACAGAAGACGGAGGACAGCCTGCAGTCCGCGGACAAAATCAAAGGGTGTCATCATGACTAAAAAATCCCGAGGTTTCAGAGGGGGCGCAGCCGCTCGTAGAGCTTGGTCAGCCAGCCGCGCTTCTGCGCATCGGTCAGCTTGCCCTCGCCGATGAACTCGACGCGGGCCTGGGCGATGTCGGTGGAAATCACGGTGTTGGCCGGCGAAACGTCGTCCGGTCGGACGAGCCCGTGAAGCACGACGTACTGGGTTTCACCGGAAAACGTGACCACGCGCACCCCTTCGATCACGAGGTTGCCGTTAGGCAGCACGTCGGCGACGAGGACCGCCGTGCGGCTGTTCAGCGACTGAGTGTTGGAGACGTCGCCACCGCCGGATGTGGATGCCTTGCCGGCCGCGGAGGTCGCGGGCGTTTCGCCCTTGTAGGTGCCAAAGCTGCCCTTGGTCGGGCTGAAGAGGTAGCGGTTGATCACGTCCTCGACCGAGCTCTCGCGCTTGGTGGTGGCGGACTGGGAGCTGCTGGCGGCGGCGCTCTCGGCCACCACGACGGTGAGGATGTCGCCCGTGCGCGCGGCCTTGCGGTCGGCGACCATCGCGGAGGTGCCGGTGTTCTGGGCGGGCCAGAGCGAGTCAGCGCGCGCGACCGCGGTGACGGCGAGCGCGGCGAGCAGGCCGTGCGCGGCCCGGTTAGAAGCGGACTTGGACGCGGTTTTCATCGATGACAAAGGCGGAAAAATCCTTTTTCGAGTCGGGGTTGCGGACAGTGATGGTCTCGCCCCGGGCGCCGTTCTGCAGGGCGAGGGCCTTGAGGTTGACGGTGAGCAGTCCGTCGGACGCGGAGACGTCGACAACCTCGCCCTTGCGTACCAGCGGCCGGCGGGCGACGTCGCGCCAGCCGAGGAGCCGGCCGGCGAGGACGCCACGGGCAAAATCGTAGGAGCCGTCGCCGGCGGTGGCCGGGAGGGCGTCGCGCTCGCGGAGAAAATCCGTGCGGCGCGCGTCAAGCAACGCGGGGTCGAAATGGATGCCGTTCGTGAGCGGCTGGCGGGCATACCACGCGTCGCGCCAGAGGGCGGCGCGAAGCACGAGCGTCTGCTCGGCGCCCAGCGCGCCATCGGCGCGGACCCGGCAGCGGACCATCATTGAGCTGGCCGGGGCGGCCGGGTACTCGGTGATCTCAACCTGCCAGGACTGGGCGGCGCGCTCCGGGGCGGACCAGGGCCGGAGCAGTTCCAGCTGGAGCTCGCCCTCGAGGTTGAAATGGGAAGAAAGATCGCTGCCAACGGCGGCGACAAATTGCTCCTGGGTGTAGGGCCCTGCGGCCGCGCCGGGCACAGGCTCGGCGGCGGCAAGGCCCAGGGCCAGTACACCGAGGAGGGAAAGCGGGGAAAAAATCCTCATGGTCAGCGCTTCATGTTGGCGACGTTCTGCAGCATCTCGTCGGACGACTGCACGGACTTGGAATTGATCTCGTAGGCGCGCTGCGCGACAATGAGGTTCACCATCTCCTCGACGATATTGACGTTGGAGCCCTCGATGTAGCCTTGGATGACGCTGCCGAAACCGCCCTCGCCGGGGGCGCCGGCCTCGGGGGTGCCGGAGGCGGCGGTCTCGGAGTATTGGTTGCCGCCGAGGCTCTGCAGGCCGGAGGGATTGGCGAAGCGCGCAAGGGTAAGCCGGAAGCTCTGGGTACCCGAGTTGCTCTGCACGGTCACCTGGCCGTTCTCGGCGATGGTGACGTTCGAGCCGGCGGGAATCGCCTGGAAGCCGCTGAGGATCGGCATGCCGTCGATGGTGACGACCTGGCCCTGGGCGCTGAGCTTGAAGGAGCCGTCGCGGGTATAGCCGATGGAGCCGTCGGGCCGCTGGACCTCGAAGAAGCCGTCGCCCTGGATCGCGACGTCGAGTTTTTCGCCCGTGTTGGTGAGCTGCCCCTGAGTGAAGACCTTGGAGGTGGCGGCGACGCGGGAGCCGTTGCCGACCTCGGTGCCGGTCGGGACGAGGTTGCCGCCGCCGGAATCGGCGCCGGACGCGCGGGGCTTCTGGTAGAGCAAGTCCTGGAACTCGATCTTGCTGCGCTTGAAGCCCGGCGTGTTCACGTTCGCGAGGTTGTTGGCGATCGTGTTGAGGTTCAGCTGCTGGGCCTCCATGCCCGTGGCCGCGGAGTACAGGGAGAGATTCATGGGGTGGAGGTGAGTTTAGCCGAGGGCGTCGAGTGTCTTCTGCATCTGCTGGTCGACGGTCGTGATGATCTTCTGGTTGGCCTCGTAGGCGCGGGAGATGAGGACGAGGTCGACCATTTCGCGGAGCGGCTGCACGTTGCTCTGCTCCACGTAGCCCTGCATCAGCTCGGGCGCGTCGACCTTGGACATTCCGGCGCTGGGCTGGTCGAGGAACATGGCCCCCGCAAGCGGGATCAGCGCCGCGGTATTGGCGAAGCGCTGGATCGAAAGTTTACCCAGGGCCGTCCCATTCTGAAAGATCGTGCCGTCGCGGTTGATGTTAACCGTGGGGTCGCCGGGCAGCAGGACGATGGGGTTGCCGCCGTCGGTCAGGACCTCGAGTCCGCCGGAACTGACCAGCGTGCGGTCGGGCCGCATGCGGAATTCGCCATTGCGGGTGTACATCCGGCTGCCATCCCCCTGCTGCAATTCGAAGAAACCATCGCCCTGGATGGCGACATCAAGGTTGCCGCGGGTCGACTGGGTTTCGCCGGTCTGGAAATTGATGCCGTTGTTGATGTGGGTGAAAACCGCCTGCACCTCGTTCTCGGGGCCGCTATTGCGGGCGTCGGGATTGATATTCCAGCTGCCCGCGGCCTCGGAGGAAAACTCGACGGTACGCTTGCGGTAACCACTGGTCTGGGACGACGTGATATTCTGGGAGACAGCGTCCTGCCACTTCTCCAGCGCGGAGAGGGATGCGGCGCTTTGGTACAACCCGATATTCATGCTGGCGCCCATTTAGCAATGCCGGTGCCAAGCGATCCCGGGCAGGCCTTAGGAGCTTTTCCTTAACACTTTAAAGCGGTTTCAAAAATCCGGAGACGGGAGAAGTGGTCCGCCGGAATCCGCGCCGGCAGAACTTGCCGCGACCGGGCCAAGGCCATCGGCCGCTGGCAACATGCCCCACTCCATCCGTCATGGCTGACCGATAAAATCCTTGCTGCGCAAGAGCCCCAACCAAAAGATTCCAACCCGATGCTCCCCGAGGAATTTTATATCCGCAGCGTCAGCGAGACCGAGGCGCGCGGCCCCTTCAACTTGGAGCAGGTGACCTCTCTCGCCGAGGCCGGGCAGGTGACGTTGGAGACGCTCTATTACGAGCCCACGACCGAAACCTGGGTGGCGGCCGGCGAAAATGCGGAGGTGAAGGCCGCGATTTGGCCGGAAAAAAAGAAGCTCACCATCAACAAGGGCCACAAGATCGCGAAGCTGAACACGGAGGACGACAGTGCGGCGCCGATCTCGGTCAACGACATGCTGGCGGCGGCCGAGGGCCGGACCGCCGAGACGCGGGACAAGGCCGACCCGCAGATCGCGATGGCGATCGCCGCCAAGATCGGGATGTGGTCCGCCATCGTCACCCTGCTGCTGGCGGCCGCCGCCGAGGTCCTGCCTTCGCTCAGCGTCCTGCTGGATTTCAACGTGGAGAACATCTTGGTCGAGCCGCTGGTGATCCTCGGCGTCCTCGACGTCGTCCTGGGCCTGCTCCTGGTCCTCGGCATGGCGTCCATTTATCCCTTCCTGCGCTTCCGCGCCGCGTTCGGCTTTGGCTTCATCGGCCTCCTCGCATGGGTGCACGGCACCACCGCGCACCTCGCGTTCGTGGCGTTCGGCTCGGCCGGCCTCTACTTGTGCACGGTTTTCGTGGCCTATGTCCCGGTCGGCATCGCCGCCGCGCTCGGCGTGCTCGGCATGGGCGGTTACGCTTGGTTCGCCCTGAACAGCTGACGGCCGGCTGGCGGACTCGCGGATGAGCGCAAAACCGGTCCAGCTGTGGCGGAACTGGCCGGCGGCGCTGCACCGCCGCATCTGGCAAAGCTCCTATCGCCAGGAAAAGCCCCGCACGCGGTGGCTCCTGGCCCTCCTGCGGGTGTGCTCGATCTCCTACACCGTTTTCCGCGAGACGGCTGCGGCCAGCCGGGCGGCGGCGCTGAGTTTCAGTTCGCTGCTCGGGCTCGGGCCACTCGTGGCGATCGCCGTGCTGATCGCCGGATTCGTCCTCGGGAAGAGCGGGGATCCCAACCTCGTCGCGAACAAGCTCAACGAAATGCTGCACTTTGTCGCCCCGCAGCTTGCTACCTACGAGGCGCAGGCTCCGACCGGAACGGCGGGTCAGGCCGGCAACTTGAACCCCGAAGTGGTCAACCTGCTGAACGGATTCATCACCGGCGCCCAGTCGGGCTCGGTCGCCGGCATCGGTGCGCTCTCCCTGATCCTGATCGTGCTGCTGCTATTCAAGTCGATCGAGGACGCCTTCAACGACATCTGGGGCGTGCGCAATGGCCGTTCGCTCATGGTGCGGATCGTTTACTACTGGACGATCCTGACGTTGGGGGCGGTCCTTTTCTTCGCAGCGCTCACGCTGCTGGGCGCCACAGCGGTGGTGAACATGGGCATGTTTGCCGAGCGGCTGCCCTTCGGCACGGAACTGCTGGGCCTGCTCCGCTGGTCGCTGCCGATCGTTTCCTTCCTGATGCTGGTCGGCGTGCTCACCATTTTCTACCGGGTGATTCCGAACACGCGGGTTTACTGGCGGGCGGCCTTCGCCGGAGCCGTGGTGGTGACCACCCTCCTCCTCCTGAACAATTTCGTGACGGTGTTCTATGTGCGGCGCGTGATCCTCACCAAAAGCCTGTACGGCTCGGTCGGCCTGCCCCTCGTGATCATGCTGGGGCTGTTCGTTTTCTGGCTCTATATTCTGATCGGCGGGATCATCAGCTACGCGGTCCAGAACTTCCACTTCCGCAGCAGCCAGGCGGCGTGGGGCAGCCTGAGCGAATCCATGCGGGAAAGGCTCTCGCTGATCGTTTTGCTGACGATTTGCCGGCGGTTCCAGGCATGCCTTCCGCCCGTCAGCGCTTCCCATCTGAGTTCCATGATCCGGGTGCCAACCCAGATCCTCAACGCCAGCCTCACCCGGTTGGTCGACCTGGGCCTGCTCAGCCCCCTGCCTGCCTCCGAGCACGGCTCATCCACCGACTACCTTTACCAGCCGGCCCAGCCACTGGACCGGATGACACTCGCCGACTTCAAGACCTTGTTCGAGCGCCACGGCGATGACCCGACCACCGGGTCCATCGACCTGCTCGACCCGCTGGTGGCCAAGTACCAGGAGCAGCTCCGCGCACTCCGCGCCGGGGACTCCAGCCTCCTCCAGCGGCCGCTCGACCAGCTCTTCGCCGAGATTCCGTTCGACGAAACGACCCCACCCTTCAGCCGGCTGGGCACGGGCTGAGCTGCCCGGGAACCCCAATCCGCCCCCCTCCGGAGAGGCCGGAATTCTCCCTTGCCAGCCGTCTGCCCCAACCTAGCGTCGGCGATTCCCCATCATGATTTCCTGGATTCAGCGCACGTTTCAGCACCATTTCCGGATCGTTTTCGCAGTGATGCTGGTGCTCACCATCCTCTCGTTCATCTTCATCTATAGCCCCTCATCGGGACTCGGCGGCGGCGACGCCCCGGCCGTGAAGGCCCAGCAATATTTCGACCTGAATCTGGCCTCCGGCACCGACCAGCAAAAGCTGCTGAATGACGCCCTGCTGAGCATCAACCTGCAGGTCGGCTCCTCCTCCGGCATGGACAGCTCCCAGCTGCAGGCCTACGCGCTGCGCCGCTACGCCGCGCTGCACGTCGCCGCCGACCTGCACGTCCCGAACCCGACCCCGACCGAGCTGACCGACCACGTCAAGTCCCTGCCCATTTTCGCCGGCGAAGACGGCAAGTTCGACGCCGCCCGCTATTCAACCTTCCGCCTCTCGCTCAAGTCCGGCACCGGCGGGGTCAGCGAGGCCACGATCGCCCGGGTGCTCAATGACGACTGGCGCGCCGGCGTCGTTCAGCGTCTCTTGGGCGGACCGGGTTATGTCCAATCCCGCGAGATCGAAACCCAGCTGAAGTACGCCGACACCCAGTGGAAGATCGCATACGCTGCGGTCGATTACACGGCGTTCAAGCCGGCCATCACGCCGACCGAGGCGGCCCTGACGAAATTTTTCGAGGACAACCTGTTCCGCTACGAGGTGCCGCCACAGGTGCGCGTGCACTTCGCCGAGTTTCCGGCGACCGCCTTTCTCAGTCAGGTCACCGTGACCGACGACGAGACCAAGGCCTACTATCAGGCTAATCCGAGTCGCTTCCCGAAGCCCGCCGCGCCCACCCCGGCAGCTCTCCCGACCCCGGCGAGCCCGGCCCCGGCCGATGCGGCCGCCGACTTCGCCGCCGTCAAGCCGCAGGTGGAAGCAGCTCTGCGCTCGGACAAGGCCCTCCGTCTCGCGGTGCGCGAGGCCTCCAGCCTCACTTTCGCCCTCTACGACCGGAAGATCACGGCCGGGGACACTCTGACCAAGTTCCTCGTCGAGCAGAAGATCGCCCTCAAAGCCGCCGCCCCCTTCGACCGGGGCGCCGCCCCGGCCGAATTCGGCGGGTCCGCCACCGCCACGGTCGCGGCCGAGGAGGCGTTCAAGCTCGATGCCAAACGCTTCTCCTCCGACGCCATCCCGCTGGCCAACGGCGCCGTCGTCCTGTTCTGGGATGAATCCATTCCTTCCCGTAAACCGGCCATGACTGAAGTCCGCGCGAAGGCCGTCGCGGATTACACCGAAAATGAGCGCCGCCTTCGCTTCACTGAGGCGGGCAAATCGCTCCGCGGCCAGATCGAGACCCGGGTCAAAGCCGGCGAGGCCTTCGCCGCCGCCGCCACAGCCGCCGCCGCCGCGGCCGGCCTGAACGTCGAGCTCAAGGAGCCCAACGCCTTTTCCTATCGCCAGCCGCCCGCGGACGTCGACGCCACGGTCCTCGGCGCTGCCGATCGGCTTGAGAAGGGCGCCGTTTCCGACCTGCTTTCCAGTGCGGACAAAGGCTTCATCATCCATGTGAAGGACAAGACCCTGCCGGATGTGAGCGCCGCTAATCCCGCCTTTGAGTCCAGCCGGACCCAACTCGCCTCCTCGATGGCCAGTTTCAACTCGGACTCCTACCTGGAGGAGATCGTCAGTCAGGAGCTCAAGAAGAGCGCCCCCGCCACCCCCTGAAGCGGACCGCTCATCCCCCCGCCCGACCACTGACGCCAAACCGTCTGGCACGCCCACTCCTGATCCGGAATTCTGCGCCGATGTCCCGCCCGCATTCATCCTCCCGGTTCGCCACTCCGGCAGGAAATCCGCGTAACTTCCCCTCCCTTGGACCGTCTGTCTGCGCGGTGCCCCAGCTAAGCCCGGTGCGCCAGAGAAGTCGTGGCGCTGGCTGACGGCTCCCATTCCCTCCCTTCCCCCCTTTTTCCATCGAATTTCCAATCGCCGCCATGTCACGTTACTACCTCCGCGCCACGATCCTCACCGCCAGCCTCCTCGGCCTCGCCGTTGTGCTGCCCGTCAATGCCACCGCGGCCGCTGCCGCGGCGCCGGCCTCCATCGCCGCCCCTGCGGGCCGGCCGACGATCAATCTCTCGCTGAACGAGGCAGTCGCCATCGCCTTACAGAAGAATTTCGACGTGAAGACCCAGGACCTGACCCTGGCGAACAACAAGGAGACCTACAACAGCGCCAAGCTGGAGTATAAGCCGACGATGTCGGTTGGAACCTCCTTCAACGGCTCCCAGAACGGCGCCACCGGGTCCTCCATCGCCGCCAGCGACCACGTCGACAGCCAATCTGTCACTGGCTCGGTCTCCCAGAAGATCCCGACCGGTGCGGTCGTGAGCCTGACGTCAACCTTCCTCAGCCGCTCGAACACGGCCAATTCGCCCACCACGCCGAGCTTCGGCCGTTTGCTCACCCTCTCGGTTTCCCAGCCCCTCCTGCGCGGCGCCGGCACGAAGTACAACCTGACCTCGCTGCGCAACAGCAAGATCTCCCTCGATCAGTCGTTCCTCAGCTACAAGACCGCCCTCATTAATACGGTCGGCAGCATCGAGACCGCCTACACCAATCTGATCCTGGCCCGCCAGAACCTTGAGATCTCGCGCCAGAGCCTCGACCTTGCCAAGCAGACCTACGACGAGCAGGTCAGCCGCAGCAATGCGGGCTTGGTTACCCCGATCAATCTTCTGCAGTCCGAGAACAACTACCTCAGCAGCCAGAACACGCTCCTGACCCGCCAACTCGCCCTGACCAACGCCGAGGACAACCTCCGCCTCCTGCTGGGCGGCAAGGATTACGACATCGGGATTGTCCCGACCGACGACCTCGCCAGCGAGAAAATGGACATCCCCACGGTGGAGGGTTCCTACCGCATCACCCTCGAGAACGGCGTGGAATACAAGAACGCCAAGTTCTCCGTCGAGACCGCCGAAAACTCCGTCTACACGGCCAAGAGCAACCGGAAGCCCACGGTGAACCTCACCGGCAGCGTGACGACTTCCGACACCGGCGTGGCGAACTGGGGCAGCGCCTACCACAAGGTTTCCGAGAACAGCAATTATGGCTGGAGCCTGGGTTTGACCGTCAACGTTCCGCTCGGCGAACGCACGGACCTCATCAACTACCGGCGGGCGCTCAATTCCCTGGAATCGGCGAAAATTTCTCTGACCAAATTCGAAGAGACCACGCTCGTCTCGGTGCGTTCAGCGGTGAACACCGTCACGACCTCCATCAAGAGCGTTGAGCTCTCGGTCAAGCAGGCCGAGCTGAGCCGTCAGACCTACGAAGCCGACAAACAGCGCTTCGATGTTGGCGCCATCACCATCCGGACCCTGAACCAGTCGCAGAGCGATCTCGATACCGCCCGCTTCAACTTGGTTGCCGCCCGCCTGACCCTGCGCAACGCGATCATCAGCCTGCGTAAGATCGAGAACACCACGCTCGACCGCTACAGCATCAAGCTGCCGGAATAAGCCGCCAGCCACTTCCCTTCGAAAAGGCGTCCCGCACCTGAGGGGCGCCTTTTTTGTGGGCGTCGGGCCAGACCGAAGGCAAGCAGCGGCGGTCCCCGACACCCTGTTTCAAGGGCGCGTGGGACACGCGCCCCTACCTCTCAAACAAATCCTCCAACCCGTCTCCCCTGTCGCCTTCACCCAGCAGCACCACCCGGTGCACCGGGAGCTGCGTCCGGAACCAGGTGCGCTGCTTCTTCACCAAGGCCCGCGTGTTGCGGGCGATCTCCCCCGCAAGCGCCGCCGGAGCTGATCGGCCCGCCAACATCTCCAACACCTCGCGGTAGCCAATGGCCCGGGCCGCGCTGGGGTTTTGCGCCAGTCCTGCCGCACGCAAGCGCTGCACTTCGTCCACCAATCCCGCCGCCAGCATCGCCTGTACGCGGCACCCGATCCGGCGTTCCAAGTCGGCCGGGGCGCGGTCGAGCCGGGTTAAACGCACTTCACAATCGGCAAAGGGCGCCGGCAGCGCGGCAAATCGCATCGCCAGCTCCGCGAGGGTGAGGCCCGACGCCCGGCAACGCTCCAAGGCCCGCGTCACGCGCCGCGGGTTGTTGGCATCCAGCGTTCCGAGCCCCGCAGGATTCAGGCGCCGCAGCTCCGCCAGCGCCGCTTCGGATCCCATGGCGTTCACCGCGGCGCGCAAATCCGGTTCAACCTTCACCTCATCGGCCACCGGCCCGAGGAAGGACTTCAAGTAGAAGCCGCTGCCACCGACGACCAGAACCTTCCGGCCGCGCGCGATCAGGTCATTGACCGTCCGCCGGGCCAGTTCGGTATAACGGGCGACGTCCATCGGCTCGGTGACCCCGAGCACATCGATCATATGATGCGGCACTCGCGCCCGCTCGGCCACGGAGGGTTTGGCCGTGCCGAGGTCCATGCCCCGGTAGAACAACTGCGAATCGCACGACACAATCTCAGCGCCGTTCGCCTCCGCCCAGCGCAAGGCCGTGTCGGTCTTCCCGACAGCCGTGCATCCCGTGAGCAGATGGAGGAGCGGTTTCATCCTGCGAGAGAAAGGGACGACCATCTCCCGGGCGAGGCCAAGAATGGCTCCGCCTACATTTCACCTATGGGGTGAAATGTATGCGAAGCATCAGGGCACCAGACTGGTTTTCGTCTGAACGCATCCAGTCTCGGCTCGACGCCGGTAAACCGGGCCGGCGTTTGTGGTCGGCGA
>CAIYFD010000164.1 GCA_903925425.1 uncultured Opitutia bacterium
CGGGACGCACCGGCGGCGGGCCAACCTGGCTCCGCTGGTCACGGCCACGAGCTACACGGCGCTCTACCTGCTTTTCTCGCGGAATTTCCCGACGACCTACGACGGCACGATGTTCAGCTTCGACCTGGTTCTCTCCGCCAAGGTCCTCGTGCGGCAATGGATCGGGATCCTGCCGGGTTTCGAGTTGGTGGTCCAACGACTGGCCCCGCACGAGAGTGGTCCGTTGTTCCGCGGCGGGGCGGACATTGCCCGGACGCTGCGTGATCTTCCCTGGCCGGACCTGGTGCTGGGCCTGCTGGAAGCCGGAACGCTGACCGGTCTCCTGCTGCATTGCGCCCGGTCGGCCCCTTCCCTCATCCGCTGGTGGCCCTGGGCCCTGGGTTTCGGCGTCCTCTTCAATCTGCCCATTGCGTTTTCGGCCAAGCACCAGGTCTTCATCCTGCACCGCGAGTTTCCCTATGCGTACGCATTCTACGCGGCCTTTTTCCTGGCCTCGGGTTTCCTGGCAGTTCTCGTCTGGATCCTGCAGCAGCACCCCCGACGGGGCCGCGATCCGGTGACGGTCGCGCTGCTCGGCCTGGCGAGCGCCGTGCTCTGTCTTTCCACCCTGGCCTCGAACCATCAGGTGCTGCAGGTCCTGCGGCATAAATTCAACTGAGGCGGCCCGCGGCGATGATCCCCAAACTGCTGCGCGACCTACCCGGAAAGAGTGATGCCAGGTGGGCGTGCGCTCTGGCCGCCCTGATCGTGCTCTGGCACCTGCCGGCCCTCACCCTCACCCCGGCGGTGAACCACGATGAGATCATGCTGAACGCCGCGGCCCGCAATTGGACGGCGCGCGGGGTCATCGCCCTCACGCCGCTCACCAATCAGGGGGAAACCTATGCGACGGCCTATTACTGGCACCCGCCGGGGCATCTCTGGATGATGGCGGCGGCCTACCGGATTTTCGGATTTTCGATTGAGGTGACCCGGGGCATGTCCCTCGCCGGCGGCGCGGGGGCGGTCATATTACTTTTCACGCTCCTGCGTCGGCTGAAGCTGGAGCGCTCCGCAGCGGCGGCCGGCACGATCCTTTTCATGGCGCACCCTCTGGTCTGGTGGTTGTGCCGGAGTGGACGCATGGACCTGACGGCCATCTGCTGCGGCCTCGGCGCGATGCTGGTGCTGAACCGCAGGGAAGCGGGAGAAAACTCCGCGGCCCGGGCGGCGTGCGCCGGACTGCTGGTCGGGATCGGCGGCATGTTTCACTTCATGGCGCTCGTCTGGGCCCCGGCGCTGGTCGCGGCGGAAGCGATCCGCGTCGACCGGGTGCCGTGGAAAAACGGGTTACTGATCGGCCTCCTGGCGGCGCTGCCGCTGGCGGGCTGGGTGGCCGGCGCCTTCGCCGGCGGCGACGGTCCGGCCTGGGTGGAGCAGTTTCTCGGCTACCAGCTGGGGCAGCGGACGGCGAGCACCCCGCTCTGGCGACGGTTGCCCGACGAGCTACTGCTCTTTGCCGGTCAATTTCGGTCTGTGCCGGCGATGATTCCCCTCCTGATGGTCGGTTTGTTCCAGGGCTGGGACCGCGCGGCTATCTCGCGGCGGTGGGCAGCCGGTGGCGCCAGCGCCGCCTTCTTCCTGATCGCCATCGCCACGGCGAAGGGCTCGGGCGCCTATCCGCTCTACTGGTTCATCTGGTTCATTCCGGTGGTCGCGTCCGGCCTCGCTCTGCTCCGGCCCAAGGTCAGGAACTGGCTGTTCGCGCTGGCGATCGCCAACGCCGCCGCCAGCCAGCTCAGTCTTGCAGCCATCGCGCTTTACCAGCGGCAGGCGCGCGATCCCGCCCGGGCCGATCGCTTTTTTTCCGCCCACCTCAAACCCGGTTCCGTCGTACTCGGCCCGGAGGATGCCTGGTATGCGATCGAGCGGGCCGGGGCCCAACTGCGCATCTGGGACCAGCCCGAGGCCCGGCTCCATGATTACGTTGTGACCTACGCCAACGTGGCCGCCGTCCCCCCCCGGGGTTTCGAGCTGCTGGCCGAGCAGCCGGACAACATGCCGAAATTCCTCGGGCATTATTGGTCGTCCACGGCATACTCCTACCGGATCTGGGTTCCCAGTCACTGATGCGCATGCAGCTTTCCGTCATCATCCCCACGCACAACCCGCATCCCGGCCGGCTGGAGCGCACGCTGGCCGGCCTGCGCGCCCAGTCCCTGCCCGCGGCCCATTGGGAAACGATCCTGGTCAACAACGCCTCGGAGCAATTCCCGGATCCCGCATTTTTCGCGGGTTGCGCCCCAACGAACTTCCGCCTCGTGGCCGAGCCGTCGCTCGGCCTGACCGCCGCGCGGCAGTGCGGCTTGCGCGCGGCCCTCGGCGCAGTCGCCGTGCTGGTCGATGACGACAACGTGTTGGCACCGGACTATCTCGAGCGCGTGCTCGCCCTCCTCGCGCGCCGGCCCCGCGTCGGCCTCGCCGGCGGCAAGTCCCTCCCCGAGTTTGAACGCGCCCCCACGGACTGGGAGAGGGAATTCCTGCCGCTGCTCGCGCTCCGCGACCTGGGCCCGGCCGAGCTCGTGTCCGCCGGCCTGAGTCCCGCGGGCGGCGCGCACCACGAGTATCCCGCCTTCGCCCCCATCGGCGCGGGTTTGGTCCTGCGGCGCGAGGCCTGGAGCGTCTGGCTCGCGGCCGGCACGGCCCTGAGTGACCGCAAGGGCGGCGAGCTCACCTCGAGCGGGGACAACGACATCGTGCTCTGCGCGATGGAGGCCGGCTGGGAGGCGGGTTATTTCCCCGAGCTGAGTCTCATCCACCTGATCCCGGCCGGCCGCCTCGAGGCCGATTATCTCGCGCGGCTCAACCGCGGCATCCAGAAATCATGGATGCAGGTCCTCGCCCGCCACGGCGCGTCCCCGTGGAGGCCGCTCTCGCCCACCGGGGCCATCCTCCGCCAGGCCCGGGCCTGGTTCCGTCATCGCGCCTGGACCTCGCCCGCCGCGCGCATCCGCTGGCAGGGCGCATGCGGTCATTTCGAAGGGCGGGTTCCTACGCCATGAACGCAACGGTCAACCGGCAGCGCCTGCTTCTGATCACCGCCGCGTGCCTGGCGTTGAGCGTGATCTTTTTCGCGCCGCGGCTCTGGCTGATGCGGCAGTACGTGCCGGGCTCGTTCCAATGGGACCGCGCGCACACCTTCCTACTGCAGTGCGCGGAGCCGCTGCGGCGCGACATCGAGCCCGCGATGCAATGGCGCCTACTGCCGCCGTTGGTCGCCCACGCGCTGCACCTGCCCGGAAACACCCCGCTCGTCCTGCCCTGGCTCGGCATCATCGCCGCCACCGGGTACGCCGCGGTGCTGTTCCGCCGCCGGCTCGACGACTGGCGGTTTGTCGCCGGTGGCACGCTGCTTTTCGCGACGACGTCCGCGGTGCTCGTGCCCGTCGGCTGGCTCGGCATGAACGACGCCTGGGTCTGGCTCGGGCTCCTCGCCGTGTCCTTCGGCCAAGCGCGCTGGGCCCTGCCGCTCGCCTGCCTGCTCTGCCCGTGGATCGATGAACGCTTCATCATCGGGTTTCCCCTCGCATGGCTCGTCAGCCGCCACGAGCGCGGTCTCGGCTGGAGCTGGCCGGCGGCCCGCCAGGGACTCTGGCTCTTGCCCTACGCGGCCCTGCGCCTCGGGCTGGCCCGGCACGACGCGGCGGCCTCCGCCGCGACCCGCGACTTCCTCGCCGGACAACTCCCGCAGATCACATTGCTGATCCCGCTGGCACCGCTCGGCTGGTGGATGGGGCTGCGCGCGGCCTGGGTCGCCGTGGCCTACGCGGTCCGGAACACCCCGCCCGCCCGGCGCCTCCTCGGCGGGACGGTCCTCCTCGCCACGGCCGGGATCACCCTCGCACTGGCCGCAGACCTCAGCCGTTCCATCGCCATCCTTATGCCGGTCGTTTTCCTGGGCTGCTTCGAGTATGCCCGGCGCTCGCCCGCGCAGGCGCCCCGGGTGCTGCTCGCGCTCGGGGTGGCGAACCTCGTGATTCCCGCGGCGCACCTGACCTACGTGAAAATCGACCCCATCAGCCCGCTCCCGATCGAGCTCCTGCGTTTTCTCCGCCCGGCATGAGCCTGAAGCAAACCGCCCAGAACCTCGGACTCGGCCGGCTGGCGCTGGCCCTGTGGCACCAGCCGATCGCAAAGCTGCGCGACTCGTGGCGCCACGGCGGCCCGCTGGCCGAACGCGAGACCGAGCGCCAACGTCTGGAAATGGTGGCGGCGGCGCTCGAGCTTCCTCCGCTGCCAGCCGCCATCCCGGATTCGCCGCTGGTGTTCCACCTGCTGACCGGCCGGCGCTTCTGGTACCAGACCGCCTTCTGCCTGCATTCGCTGGCCCGGACGGCCGGCGCTCCCATCCGGGCCGAGATCTATGACGACGGCACGATCGACGCGGAAGTCGACGGCTGGCTGCGGCGCCTGGGGCCGGCCGTAACGATCCATCCGCAGGCCGGGATCATTGCCCGGCTTGACCGCATTCTGCCGGCCGACCGCTTCCCCGTGCTGCGCGAACGCTGGATCAATTATCCCAACATCCGGAAGCTGACGGATGTCCACGCAGGCAGCACCGGCTGGAAACTGGTGATCGATTCCGACCTGCTCTTTTTCCGGCGACCGGAGTTCCTGCTCCGTTGGCTGCAGGCGCCGGACCGGCCACTGCATGCCGTGGACTGCGAGGAATCCTACGGGTACAGCCGGCCGCTGATGGAACGGCTCGCTGGCGCGCCCATTCCGCCGCTGGCGAATGTCGGCCTCTGCGGTTTGCGGAGCGAGGGGTTGGACTGGGTGGAGCTTGAGGCCTGGTGCGCCGCGTTGATCGCGAAGGAACGCACCAGCTATTACTTGGAGCAGGCGCTCGTCGCGATGCTTGCGGCCCGCCAGCCCTGCGCGGTGGCGCCAGCGGCGGACTACCTCACCCTGCCCGGGCGGGACGAGGTGAACGCGCCCCGCGCGGTCATGCACCATTACGTGGCCCAGGCGAAACGCTGGTATTTTCGGCAGGGCTGGCGGCACGTGGCAACCACCAGGGGATCAACCGAGCGATGAGCGCTGTCGCCCTGAATCCGCGGAGCCACTCTTCCCGTGCGGCCCGGGTCATGATCGCGCTCATGCTCACCGCCTGGTTGCTCTGGCTGACCTCAGGGATGCTGCCGGTGACACCCATCGAAGGAGACGAACACGGGGTCATTTTCGGTTCCACCGCAATGGCCACGGGCGATGCCCGATACTGGACACTCAACTACCTGTATCACATCCAGCCCGGGGCCTATCAGCTCATCAGCCGCGCCAGCCGGGTGACCGGGGTCTCCGTGGAATCGGTTTTCGCGACCCTCAGTTCCGGCGGGGCTCTACTGTTCGCCGCGGCGGCCGCGCTCCTCGTCCAACGCCTGCTCGGCGCTCCGTGGCCGCTGGTCCTGACCGGCATCTTCCTCTGCCAGGAGATCTGGGCCGGGGCGTACTACATGAACACCACGGCCATTGGGGGCTGGCTCGCCTTGGCGGCCCTCTTGCCGCTGGTCAAGCCAGTCACCCCCGCCCGGCGCTGGCTGGCCGCCGGATTCCTCGCCTTGGCCGGCTGGATCCGCATCGACTGCCTGCTCCTCAGCGCGGCTGTGCCCGCCTTCCTGTGGCGAACGCAGCCCGATTGGAAGCAGACCGTCCGGCAGACCGCACTGATCGCGGCCCCCGCGGTGGCCTTTTTTCTGGTGCTCTTTCTGGCGAGTGGGGCCGACCTGCACCTCCTCGTTGATACCTACCAGGCCCGGGAAGGCCGCGAAGGCTGGCTCCGGTCGGTCACGATGTACCCGTTGGTGACCTCGGCCCTGCTCGCCGCGCTCTCCCTGCCCGGCTGCGCGCTTTTGTTCGCCAAGAAGCACCGGGGACTCGCCCTCATCTGCCTCTTGGGAGTTCTGCCGTCACTGACGATCTACGGCTCGTCGCTGGCGTCCAACAAGTACCTCTACCTCACGACCCCGTTCCTGATTCTACCCGCCCTCCTGGCCGTCCAGTTCATTCAAGGACGCTGGCGCCAGCTCGGAACACCCCTGCGCTTCGCGGCCATCGGGCTCGGCGGCCTGCTGCTGTCTTTCGACACCTGGCTCGGCGTTCTCACTTCCAGCGACACCTTCCGGAGCTTTCAGCCGCGGCCCCGCTTCGCTACCCTGGGTGGTCTTGAGCTCGGCGGTCGGCGGCGGGAACTCACCCTCGGGGCCGGCGAGCTGCTCAATACCACGGATGGCTACCGCCTGCGGGGCGGCACATTCTTCGGCCCGGCCACGTGGCGCCTGGACAAGCAGGACGTGATCGACCGGCTCGAGTCGTTGGCGGTCACACTGCGCCGCGAGGACGCGTCATCGGTCTACTACGGGGATTGGCTGAGCTATCAGATGTGCCTGCGGGTGCTGTTGCAGGAGGGCTTTGTCTTCGAGGATCGGTTCGACGCCGGCAAATCGTTCCCCTACTCCGGCTCCTGGCGGCGCGGCCATCAAATCGTGCACACCGCCTTTCTCGCTTACACCGACTCGATCTTCTACCGCCCGGGACCCCGCCCAACAAATGCCACCGGCGTTCACACCTTTTTCATCGGCAGCCTGCAGCACCATGGCCCGATCGCCGAGTTGGATGACAGTCTGGCCTGGAAAAGCACCGTCCCGGGCGACTTCGGCCACATCCGGATCGTGCAACGCCTTTGAGTATGCCCGCCGCCCTCATTTCCATCCTGATCCCGTGCCACAACGCGGAGCCGTGGCTGGCGGAAACCCTCGAGTCAGCGCTCGCGCAGACTTGGCCCGCGAAGGAAATCATCGTGGTCGACGACGGCTCCACCGACCGGAGTCTGGAGATCGCGCGCGGGTTCGAGTCCCGCGGCGTCAGAATCATCTCCCAGCCGAACGCCGGCGCGAGCGCCGCGCGCAACGCCGCCTGGCGGGCCAGCCGGGGCGAATGGCTGCAGTTCCTCGACGCGGACGATCTCTTGGCGCCCGACAAGATTGAGCGCCAGATGCAGTGCGCCTCCCAGGCCGGTCCCGGTTACGCCCTCGCCGGCACCTGGCACCGGTTCCACGCGACCCCCGGTGACATGGCGACCGTCAGCCAACCACTCTGCACCGACCTCCCGCCGGTCGACTGGATGATCATCAAGTTCGAGCAGCACGCGATGATGCACCCCGCCGCGTGGCTGACTCCGCGCCGGCTCGCCGACGCGGCGGGACCCTGGGATGAATCCCTGTCGCTCGACGACGACGGTGAGTTTTTCTCCCGGGTGGTGCTCGCCTCGGCCGGAGTGCGTTGCTGCCACGCCGCGGTTTCATTCTACCGCTCAGGGCTGCCGGGTAGCCTCAGCAAAACGAAATCGGAACGCGCCTGGGCCTCCGCCTACCGCTCGCTCGCCCAGTCCGCGGGCCGGCTGCGGCAACACGAGGACTCCGCGCGCACCCGCCATGCCTGCGCCACCGTGCTGCAGCGCTACGTCTACGAGTCCTACCCCCGGGCCGTCGGGTCGCGCACCGCGGCCACCACCGAACTCGCCCGCCTGGGCGGTTCGGATCTCGCACCAGAGGGCGGACCACAATTTCAATTCTGGCGCCGCTGGCTGGGCTGGCGTCTGGCCCGCCGTCTGCAACTTTTCCTCCACCGCTGAGGCGGAAGCCCTCGCGCCACTCCTGACCCGCCCCGCCCAACCCTGCGCCATGGCAGCGAAAAAGATCCTCGTCCTGACCGCCTCCCACCTCTGCCGCAATCCGCGGGTGGTGAAGGAGGCGACCACGCTGGGCCGGGCCGGTTACGACGTGACCGTCGCCTCGGTCTCCACCCGCACGC
Organism: uncultured Opitutia bacterium; assembly: GCA_903925425.1. Taxonomy (GTDB): domain Bacteria; phylum Verrucomicrobiota; class Verrucomicrobiia; order Opitutales; family Opitutaceae; genus CAIYFD01. The sequence goes on from CAIYFD010000164.1 coordinate 7,849, forward strand.
GCTTCGAGGAGATCGACCGCGCCATGATGCGCACCCTCCCCTTTCGCCGCCAGACGATCAACCACACGGGCGACACGGCCGCTTCGCGGTATGCAGCCTTCTTTCACCGCGGCGCGACCTGGCTGGCGCGCCTCGCCTGCGCGCGGCTGCGCTGGGAAACCGCGCACTCCCTCGGCCCGGCCCGGGCGCTGCTCGGGTTCGCCCGCCGGCTCCCGGCCGACCTGACCATCGTCCACACCGAGATCCCCATCTGGGCCGCGCAGTACCTGATCCGGGACGGCCGGCGCGTCGCGGTCGACGTCGAGGACTGGTATTCCGAGGACCTGTTGGTGGCCGACCGCAAAAGCCGGCCGCTCCGCCTCCTGCGCCGGGCCGAGTCCTTCGCCCTCAACCATGCCTGCTACTCGTCCACGACCTCGCAGGCGATGGCCGACGGCCTGGCCGAAGCGTACCATTGCCCGACGCCCATCGTGCTGCGAAACTCGTTTCCCCTGCAGCCCGAAAGCCGGATCGACCAGCCGGTCGGCACCGCCGTCCCCCGGTTCATCTGGTTCTCCCAGACCATCGGCCCGGGCCGCGGCCTCGAACTCTTCCTTGCGGCGTGGGCCCGGACCGCGATGCCCAGCGAGGTTCACCTGCTCGGAGACGAACGCGCGGGCTACCGGGAAATCCTGCTGCGGCGGCTCCCCGCGGAGAAGCGGACGCGGGTGCACTTCATCCCGCTGGTAACGCCGGAGGAACTGCCGCGCACATTGGCCGAGTTCGACATCGGCCTGGCCCTCGAGCCGGCGTGGCCGCGCAACCGCGACATCACGATCAGCAATAAAATCCTGCAGTACCTCAACGCCGGCCTCGCCGTTGTCTCCACCGACACCGCCGGCCAGGCCGAGGTGATGCGGACCGTGCCCCACGCGGGACTCCTGATCGAGGCGCACGAAACCGCGCGGCTCGCCGAATCCCTCGACGCACTGCTGACAGACCGGACCCGGCTGCGCGCCATGCAGGAGGCCGCCCGCCGCGCCGCCGTCGAACCGTTTTGCTGGGAGAGCGAGGAACCCCGCTTGCTCGCGGCCGTCGCGCAGGCACTCTCTCGTCCCGTGCCCGAAGTCTGACATGAGACGCGCCCTGCTTTTCACCCTGCTGCTGATCTCGCTCGTCGGCGCCGACTACCGGAACCTGAAGCGCAGGCTGCGCTGGCTCGCGGTTGCCCTGGGGCGCTCGATGCTGCGCCTCGCCAGCGTGCCCTACGCGGCCAGGGAAGGCACCACGGTCATCTTCGCCCCACACCAGGACGATGAAACCCTCGGCTGCGGCGCGCTCGTCGCCCGGAAACGCAACGAGGGCCTGCCGGTCCACGTGGTCTTCATCACCGACGGCAGCGCCTCCCACCCCAACCACCCGACCCTGTCGCCGCAGGCCATCACGCGCATCCGCGCCACCGAGGCCCGCGCGGCGCTCCGGCTGCTCGGGGTCGAATCGAACGCCATCCACTTCAAGGCGGCGCCGGACGGCGGCCTGCCCAACCTGGCCCCCGAGTTGAGACAGGACCTCGTCCGCCGGATCGCCGTGCTCCTCAGGGAGATCAACCCGACGGAGATCTTCCTGCCCTGCTCGCCTGATGGCAGCACGGAGCACGAGGCGGCTTTTCAGATCGTGATCGAGGCGGTCGTACAGGCTTCGCCGCACGCCGACATCTGGCAGTACCCGGTCTGGTCCTGGTGGAATCCGCTCCTGCTCGTCCGGCACCTCTGGGTTTTCGGGCCCTGCCGCCACCAGCGCGCGGAGGATTTTCAAGCGATCAAGCTCCGGGCGTTGCGGCAGTACCGCTCGCAGCTGGAGCCGATGCCGCCGCAAACGAGCCCGGCGCTCCCGCCCGAGCTCGTGCGGATTTTCCAAACCGACCACGAATTCTTCTTCCGGTTTCGCCTGCCCGGGGGCCACTGAGCCCGACTGTCGTTCGCCATGCCCGCCGACCTGTTCACCCGCCTCCGGCGCAAATTCCTCCTCGAGCCCGCGGGCTACGGGCGACCCCTGCCCAAGGAGATCCTCGACGGCGAGTACCGGGGCGGGGCCTGGTCCCATTTTCACGCCCCCGCCGAATTGCCCCGCCAACTGCTGGTCGCCGGGCTCGCCGGCACGCTGCACCCGCAACCGCGCGTGCTGGATGTCGGCTGCGGCAGCGGGCTCATGGCCAAACTGCTGCAGCCCCATCAACCCCGGCGCTACCTCGGGATCGACCTCTCGGACGAGGGCCTCACCCTCGCGCGGGCGCTGGCCCTGCCC
>CAIYFD010000165.1 GCA_903925425.1 uncultured Opitutia bacterium
CCGGGGCTTCCAGGGTGGCGGAGACGGATTTCCCGCTCTTGTCACGGGCGCTATAGGCGAACTTGGGCATGATTGATCAGGGGGGGTGTTTGCCACAGAGGCACAGAGCTCACAGAGGTCGGATGTTTTGGGTTCCGAACCCAATCCGGTTTTGTCCGGTAGATCCGCGGTTAAAAACAACGAGGCTTGGGCTCTGTGTCCTCTGTGCCTCTGTGGCAAAAAACAATCTTACCCCTGATTCATGACCACGTCCCCCACCCCCGCCATCGAGATCAAGAACCTCGCCTACTCCTACGGTCGCGGGGAGGCGGTGCATACGCTGAACCTCACGGTCCGTCCCGGCACCTGCTACGGGCTCTTCGGTCGCAACGGCGCGGGCAAGACCACCACGATGAAGTGCCTGCTCAATCTCCTGCGTCCGCAGAAGGGAAGCATCCGGGTCTTTGGGCTCGACCCGGCGAAGGACGAGGTCGCGGTGAAGCGCCGCCTCGCCTACGTGCCCGACGCGGTGGCGTTTTATCCCTGGATGTCGATCCGGGAGACGCTCGACTACCTCGCCTCCTTCCGGGAGCACTGGAACACCGACCTTGAGGCCTCGCTGCTCGAGCGCTTCCGGCTCGATCCTGGCCAGAAGACCAGCGCGCTCTCCAAGGGACAGCGCACCCAGGTCGCGCTCATCGGAGCCATCTCCCCCGAACCCGAGCTGTTGGTGCTCGACGAGCCGACCTCCGGACTCGATCCGATCGTGCGCCGCGAATTCATCGAGACCGTGATCGGCGCCTACCAGGAAGGCGACCCGGGCAAACGCACCGTGCTCGTCTCGACCCATCTCATCACCGAGTTCGAGGGCCTGATCGACGAGTTCACCATCGTGGACGGCGGGCGTGATGTCCTGACCCTCAACGCCGACCACGCCCGCAGCCGATACCAGAAGATCCAAGCCCGGTTCGCCGGCGTCGCCCCCGCGCTCGACTTCGACGACGTGCTCCGCGTCCGCCGCGACGGCCGCAACCTGGAGCTGATCGTCAACGGCGGCGGACCGGCCGTGCTCGACGTCCTCAAGCAACTCAACCCCGAGGAAGTCACCACCGAGTCGCTGACCCTCGAGGAAGTTTTTGTCGCCACACTGAAAGACTGAGCCCATGAGCCCACGTCTCGCGAAGGAGATCCGTCCGCTGCTGGCGCCCGGGTTTTTGCTCGCCCTCATTGTTATGATTCCCGCGGCGCTGGTCTACCTTTTGGTACCCGGCAACAGCACGGAGTACATTTTTGTGAGTTGGATTGCCTGGACGGTGGGTGCCGGCTTCCTCGCAGCGCTCGTCTTCGGGATCGAATATCAGGATCGCACGCTGACCCTGCTCCTCAGCCAGCCGGAAACACGGGCCGCGATCTGGCGCGACAAGCTCGGCGCCCTGTTCCTCGCCATTGGCGGACTGACATTTGTTTACTTGGGCACCCACGTTTTTATCAGCCACGAACCCAGGGTCATACCCGGCACCATGCCCGGCCAGAGGTTCATCCTGCTCGGGTTCATGTTCATCGGGATCGCGGTGACCACGGCTCCGTTCTGGACCGGGCTGGCCCGCTCCGTGGTCGGCGGGTTCGTTTTCCTGACGGCGGCGCTCTTTTTCGTGGCCATGCTGGCGCTCGCTTTCTCCCGCGAGGCCGGAGACTTGTTCGATCCGCGATTCATGGGGGAGCCGGCGATGGTTTTGCTCTTCACCGTCTACACCTTGGTCGCAGGTTTCTCGGGCTGGCGGCATTTCTCCCGGCTGCAGCCGTCGGAGAATTCTGCTGTGCTGGAG
>CAIYFD010000166.1 GCA_903925425.1 uncultured Opitutia bacterium
CACCGCACCGACCACCGCGCCGTACATCGTGCCCATGCCGCCGATCACCACCACCAGCAAGATGTCGAGCATGACCTCGAAACTCAGCGTGGTGTCGGGGCCGGTGTAGCGCAGCCACAGTGCGAGCAGCGCACCGGCGACGCAGGCGAACAAGGCCGCCAGCACGTTGCTCAGGGTGCGGAACACCACCGTGCGGTAGCCGATGGCCTCGGCCCGGAAATCGTTCTCGCGGATCGCCTGCAGCACCCGGCCGAAGGGCGAGTTGACGATGCGCAGCAACGCCACGAACGACAGCGCGACGACGGCGAACAGCAGGTAGTAGGTGACGATCCGCCCGTCGATCGTCACACCCCACCAAGGCGCGTCCAGCGGCTCGAAGGCCGGACTCAGCCAGGCCGGGCTCTTGAAGCTCAGGCCGTCCTCGCCGCCGCTGAAGTCGCTGAGCTGGGACGCCAGGGTCTGGAAGGCCGAGGCCACGGCCAGCGTGATCATCGCGTAGAAAATCGCCTTGACGCGCAGCGAGAACAGGCCGATCAGCAAGGACAAACCCAGCGACAGCAGCAACGCCAGCCCCAGCCCCAGCGCCAGCGCGCCCCAGCCGGCGCCCAGCCGATGGCTGGCGATCGCCACGCCGTAAGCGCCGATGCCGAAGAACATCGTATGGGCAAAGCTGACGATGCCGGTGTAGCCCAGCAGCAGGTCGTAGCTCGCCACCAACAGGATGAAGACCAGCATCTTGGCCGCCACGCCCAGCGCCTTGCTGCCGGGGAAAGCAAACGGCGCAATGGCCAGGCCGATGACGATCAGCACCAGCAACAGCGCGAGCCAACGGCTGCGCGGCAAATCATGCGAGAGAAGTCGGTTCAACATGGATTTCGCTGAAGGCCCGCGGACAGCCCAAGCAGACGCCGCGGAGCCGGCTTCGCCGGGCCGCTGGCGGCTCGACCGCCCCTGGGGGGCTGAGGCTGGACACAAACGGCGTGCCGTTTGTGCCTGCCGAAGGGCCGGGCCTGCGGCCCGGCGCGGCTCGCTGGGAATCCCGGATTTCAAAGCTGAATTTTCAGATTTCCGGCAGGTGTTGCCGGATGATTCCAATCAATTGCCCGAGGCTCCGTTCCATGGAAAAATCGCGGAGACAGCGCGCCCGGCCGCGGGCGGCGATCGCCTCGCGCTTGTCCTCGTGATGGAGGAAATAGCGCACCTTGGCCTCAAGCTCGGCCTGGGAGGTGAAGGTCTCGATCTCCACCCCCGGCTCGAAGTAGTCGCGGATGTTGTCCTTGTGCTCGGTCAGCAGGAAGGTGCCCAGCCCGGTGGCCTCGATCATGCGCATGTTGCCGGTCTCGCCCTTGGCCAGGTCGATCCCGATGTTGATCGCGATCCGGCTGCCCTTCAGGGCGCGGTACATGCCCCGGCCCCAGAGTGCCCCTCGGTTCCGGGCTTTCACGGCGGGCGGCACGAGGTGCGGCTCGGCCGTGCGGATATAATAGCCGAGCTCGAAGCCGTCCCGGTTGGTGACGGTCGAGCGGGCGAGGAACTCGAGGTAGGCGTTGCGGGTGGGGTGCTCGGAGCTGACGCTGCCGATGAAGGACACGTCGAGGAACTTGCCTTCATCGGGGAGCTCGTCTGCCAGCTTTTCCGGGAACCCGGGAATGATGAAGGCGGTGTCGCGGGCACCGAGCTCTCTGGCCCGGGCGACTGTGGGCATAAAATTGGAAAGGATGACGTCGAAGTCCCGCCAGTCCGTGCCCTCGGGAATGGCCGCAGCCTTCCAGCCGAGGATGAGCCGGGGCTTGGGGTCGAGCAGTTCGAGGAACCGCCGGTCGAAACCCACCGGCTCGGTGATGTAGAGCACGTCGGGCTTTGCGGCGTTGACCTGGTGCGCGGCGATCTCGTGCCGCCAGTGCTCCGGTCGGCGCACGGACAACCCATTTTCCTTCAGCCACTGTTTCTGCGCCGGCTCGATGTCCGTGAAGACGATCTGCGACTCGAATCCGTGCGCCCCGAGGTACCGGCCGAAAAGATGGACCAGGGAATAGCCGTCCTCGACCAGCCGGGCGTTTTGCTCGGCGTAGCTCCGGGAGGAAAAGTCCGGGTTCTGCGCGAGAAAGTCGCGGCCATACTCGGCGTACGAGGAGACGAGTTGGAGGAATTTCATCGGCGCGCGGAAGGCATCGGCCCGGAGTGAAGATGAAACGGGGCCGGGAAGGAAAGGGGAAAGGCGGCCCGTCGCGAATGCTCGGACTTTCTCAGGCTTACTTTTGCTCGCCCTCCCGAGAGATCGACGAATGCTCCCCAGAGTCCGACCCGAATATGCCTGAAACCGAGCCACGCGCACTGCCCCCATTTCGTTCCGTGGGCAAGGAAGTCACAGTCTGGCCACAGGCCAAGATTGTGAACCCCGAGCGGATTACGGTTGGGGATCGTGTCATCATTGACGACTTCGTGCTCTTGATTGGCGGGGTGGAGACGAGGATCGGGAGTTTTGTCCACTTGGGCTGCTTCACCTCGATCACCGGCGGCGGAACCTTGCTGATCGAGGATTTTGCGGGCGTTTCGAGCGGAGTCCGAATCTACACCGGCAATGAGAAATACGGCGGGGAATGCCTCACCAATCCCACGGTCCCGGCGCCCTACCGCGTGGCTACGCGGGGGAACGTCACG
>CAIYFD010000167.1 GCA_903925425.1 uncultured Opitutia bacterium
CGGAGAACCTGACGAAACTCGCCGATCTCCGCCGGATGTACAACGAGGCGGGCGTCACGGTCTACGCGCTCAAGAACGTCGGTGGGAACCAAGCGGACGCCACGCTCGATTACCGCCTGCAGATGGCCAAGACAATGGGCGCGACCCACGACACGCTTGAACTCTCCGAGGATCCCAAAGTGCTTGAACGCTTGGGAGCCTTCGGCGTGAAGAATGGCATCCGGATTGGCTACCACACGCATCTCCAAGGCAGGTTGGACGCCTTCGACGAGGCGCTGAAGCTGTCACCCGCCAATTCACTCAACGTCGATACGGGTCATTTCTGGGCGGCCAACGGCTCGAGTGCGATTCCCCTCCTCAAGCGGTTCCCCGACCGGGTCGCCAGCATCCACATCAAGGATCGCACCGGTCCGGCCAACGGCCAGCAGAACCTCATGTGGGGCACGGGCGAAACCGACATCGTCGACATCCTCCGCGCGATTCGCGACGAGAAGTGGAGCTTCCCGGCCTCAGCCGAGCTGGAGTACACCGTTCCGCAGGGTTCCAACGCGGTCGTCGAAGTGGGTCGCTGCCGGGCCTATGCCGGGATGGCGCTGATGACCTGAGCGGCGTCTCTGTCAAAGTATTCAGCGGTTTCCGGTTTGGCCGGAAACCGCTTTTTTGTGCCTGAACGCAGGGCCGGGGTGAGTTTTTGAACGGAGGAGCGGGCTTGTCCCGCGAATGAGCGAAACAATCGCGGCGTAAAGCCGCTCCGTCAGATTCCAACCGGACCACCTCCCGGGATCCTGCTGGGCCAAAAGGGCATCACTTCTCCGGCGGAATCCCGTCTTGCTCAGGCAATGACCACGTCTCTCAAGACGAAGCCAGGCCGTGGTGAGGTCGATTTCCTCGCCGCGTTGAAAAAACTCGGGGCCAATAAACCCGAGATCGTCGCCTTGTTCGATCAGATCGAGAATCTCCAGTTCTGGATCAAGGATGCCGCGGGGCGTTTTGTCTGGGTGAACACCCCGTTCTTGGTCGATTTCGGCTTCAAGGACAGATCCCAGGTCGTCGGGCTGACCGACTACGACATCACGGACGCGACCCTCGCCAATCAATACCGGGCGGATGACGAGCAGGTACTGAGCGGCCGGAGCATCCGGTCGCGCGTGGAGCTGGTCGGGCGTTTTAACCACACCGTACAATGGTACATCACGTCGAAAGTGCCGCTGCACAACCGCGCCGGCAAGGTGGTCGGCACCGCGGGGGTGACGATGCCCTACCGCCACAAGGAAGCCGCCGCGAGCAACCGATCGCTGGGTCCGGCGATCGAGTACATCATCAAGCACTTCGGCGAGCAGGTGACCAACCGCGACCTCGCGAAGGCCTGCAAGATTTCACTCCGGGTGTTCCACCAGCAGTTCGTGGCGACGTACCACACGACCCCGCATGAGTACATCCGTCGCTACCGCGTGCGGGCCAGTTGCAGCCCCCTGGTCTTTTCTTCGAAAAGCATGGCCGAGATCGCGCACGAATTCGGTTTTTCCGACCAGAGCCATTACACCCGGGAGTTCCGGCGCCTGATGAACGAGCCGCCCACGGCCTATCGCACCCGGTTCCAGCAGGTGCCGCAGGCCAAGGACGAGAACGGCGAGCCCCAGCTGAGGCCGTGAGTGCAGGCGGTTTTGGCGCGCCTTCCGCGCGGGCGCGCGCCAAGGTTTGGACCATGAGAATTCGCAAGGCATTCCTCATGCACGTGCACCCGGGCTGCGAGGCCGAATACGGGCGCCGACACCAACCGATCTGGCCGGAACTGGCCGAGGTCCTGAAGGCCCACGGGGTGCACCACTACTCGATCTTTCGGGAGCCGGGCAGCGGCCGGTGCTTCGCCTGCGTCGAGATCGAGGACGAGGCCCGCTGGCAGGCGATGGCGCAGACCGAGGTCTGCCGGCGCTGGTGGAAATCGATGGCCCCGCTGATGGCCGTGAATCCGGATTCAAGCCCGGTGGCGACGGCTCTCCCTGAGGTTTTTCACCTCGATTGAACCCGGCCGCGGACGCGGAGCGCCGGGTGGGGGCCTCCTGTTTTCTTGCCTCCGCGGTTGCCCGGGGAATACTTCAGGGCCGTGCCCCGATATGGTCCCGCTCTGGTCATGGCCGGTCTCCTGACCGGTAGTCTGCTCGCAACGAGTGCCGCAGGCCAGGTGACCATTGCCCTTAAAAGCGTGATCGGCTCCGCGGGCACGGATGCGGCGACCGTCGCCGGGGTTGGGAACGCGGTCAATTTTGTCGGATTTGGCTCGAACAGCGGCGCCACGACGCTGACGGCCAGCGGCAGCACCGGTTCCTCGTCTTTTAATTTCAATACAGGCTTCAGCGACGAACGGGATCGCGCCATTGGCAGCAACCCCAACGCGGGCGCCGCGCACGTCTAAGTCGACCGGAAGTACAACAGCGAGGGGACCGCCCCGCTGATCCTCGACACCAACGCCGACGGTTCCTACGCGGGTGAAACCGCGCAGACCGGCTTTGGGATGCACAGTGACGGCTTCATCACCTTCGACCTCGCCGTCGTTCGCGCCAATTTCGGCCTCGCGGCCAACGAGGCCCTGAAGCTGACCGGCGCGGCCGGAATCGCCGACGCCGCCTTTGGCTACCAGACGAGCGGAGCGATCATTGCCGACGGCACCACGTTGGCGGTCTTCGACTGGAAAGACGGGGCGGGCAACATGATCAGTTCCTATTCGCTGACCCTGAGCGGGGCCACCCGCTACCTGACTTTCATCGGGTTGTCGGGCCTCGATAACAGCAACGTCTACGACCATGTCGGTTTCATCAACGTGCAGCTGCAGCAGATTCCCGAGCCCGCGATCGCATCGCTGATCCTGGCCGGCCTCGGGCTTCTCGTCGTGTCCGGCTTCGGCCGGCGCGGCGGCTTGGTCGGGTCTTGACTCCCGGCGTGCGGGGTTGGCTTCTCGTTTCCGTGCGTGCATTCGGGAACCCCTGTGTTTTGAAGGTTGGTCATGGTCTCGACCTGGCCGGATTGTTGCAGGCGCTCGGTCGGGAGTCGGCTGTACTCGCGGGATTCCTGATCCCGGATTTACGGGGACTGGATGCGGCCGCGGCGTACGAACCCGGGACGCTGCGGATCACGGCCGTTGACCCCGTGGCCGGGACGGATCGTCTGCGGCTCGAATATCGTTTCGAGTGGTCCGCCCAGCATGGCTGCAGCGATTGGAGCTGCCGGGACACGGAGTGCCAATCCGACACGTTTCGCTACCTGGGCGATGCGGTGATTTTCGAACGGTCGCCGCATCCGGAGGAACGGACCACGCGGGAGGAGTTCTGACGCGCCGACGCCGTTACGGTGCGCGGCTTGTTTCGGAAGAGTTTTCCCGTTTGCTCCCACCCATGAGCTTGCGCCCCTCAAGCCATCGCATCTCGTGGCCCGGGCGGGCTGGGGGTGTGCGCCCGCTGCTCGCGTTCGGTGCATCCCTGCTCGCCGGCGCCTGCCAGAATGTCGGCAGCGGCGCGGAGGAGGTCGCGGCGGTCCAAGTCCCGCCGACGATTCCTTACCATCTCGAAGTGGCCGCTCCGGCCCAGAGTCCCGAGGCCGCCCAACAGCGGGAGATTCTGGACGCCGTGCGGACCGCGCTTGCGGCCACGGGAATGTACGAGGCGCCGCGCGGCGCACCGGGAGACTTGACGCTGAGCCTCGAGTATCGCGTCGGGCCCGCCCACGATGGCCCGGTCAGCGAGACGGAACCGATCTACGAGATCACGCCCGGCAAAATAGTGGATCAACTGGTGACCGTGGGGATCGGGGGGAATGGCAACTCGGTCTCTGAGTTCCGGAAGGTGAAGGAGCCGGATATCGTGATCTATCAGGGCGAACAGCCGGTCACGCGGATCCGGACGGTTTATGAAAAGAGCCTCCGCCTTTCCGCCCGTGAGAACAGGGCCGCTCCCCGTGGCCTGCCCGCCCATGAGATCTGGGGCCTTGAATTGATCGCCGAGGGTCCGAGCCGGGACTTTAAGAAAATCCTGCCGATCCTGGCCGGCCCGGGCCGCCACTTCCTCGGCGACGAAGCCGACGGCACGACGGTCCTCCGGATTAACGAGGACAAGGGGACGATCGATTCCGTGGAACGCTCCCTGTGAGTTTCAGCGCCGCTGGACGACCAGATTGTCGAAGGTATAGAGCGCCAGGGCGAACCAGATCAGCCCGAAGCTGATCAGGCGGTCGGGCGTGAACGGCTCGTGGTAGAGCGCGAGAGCGAGGGAGAACTGGACCGTGGGGGCGATGTACTGGAGTAGCCCCAGGGTCGAAAGGCGGATCCGTTGCGCACTGTAGGCGAAGAGAATGAGCGGGACGGCGGTGACGATGCCCGAGCTGAGCAACAGGACCAGTTGCTGCGGGGCGACACGGCCGAGTGCGCCGGCGCCGGTGTGGTGTTGCCAGACGAGGAAGCCAATGGCGAGGGGGGCAAGCAGGAGCGTGTCCACCGCGAGTCCCACGAGCGGGGCGAGGGGCGACTGCTTGCGCATCAGGCTGTACACGCCCCAGGCCGCCGCTTCACCCAGCGCGATCCAAGGGGGCCGGCCGAGTTGGTAGATGAGGATCGCGACGCCGAGGGTGGCCAGCGCGATGGCCGTCCACTGCAGGGGCCGCAGGTGTTCGTGGAGCACGAAGCGCCCGGTCGCCACGTTCACCAACGGCACGAGGAAATAACCCAGGCTGGACTCGATCACATGGCCGTTGTTCACGCCCCAGACGTAGATCAGCCAGTTGGCCGTCAGCATGGTGCCGCTGAGGAAATTGATCCCGAGGGCGCGCCAGCCCTTGAGCGCCGGGGCCACGCCGGCCAGCCCGCCCTGCGCGGCCAGCAGTCCGACCACGAAGACCAGCGACCAGAGGTGGCGGTGGGCGATGAGCTCGACCGCGTTGATGTCCGCGAGCTGCTTCCAGAAGATTGGCACGAGCCCCCACATGAAGTAGCAGACTGCGGCGGACAGCACGCCGCGTTGTTGGGCCGGGGTGGTGGAACCGTGTGAGGGCAAGGGTGGAGGGGTGGAGCCTGAAACTTCCGGCTGGACGCGAGACAGTTGGCCGGGTTTCCGGCCGGCAACCAAGCTCAGGATTCCGCCATCACGCTGCGCGCCGGCGCTGGGCCTGGGCTTCCGCCGCTGACGCGCAATTCCGGGTTGCCGTTGCCGGCGGGAATTTCAACAGTCACCGCATGTCCCAAGTCATCGGTAACACCGTCAAACCCACCGCCGACGTCAAATGCCCGGACGGCGTCGTTGATCTTTCCACCCTGACTCCCGGCGGAGAAAAGGGCATGCGCGTCTTTGTTCACTACAATGGCTCGACCGACCAGCTGGCGGCCATGTGCACGGGAATGGCGGTCTTGGATCCGGGCGTGAGCCCGCATCCGATTCATCAGCATCCGGAGGAGGAATTCCTCATCATCGCCAGTGGCACCGGAGAGATCCAATGCGATGGCAAGAGCACCCAGGTCGGTCCGGGCGCCGTGATGTACTGCGCCGGCAACATCTGGCACGGGATCACCAACACCGGGCCGGTCCCGCTGACGTTTTACTGGTCAAAGTGGATGGCGAAGGGTTTCTGAGCCCGCGCGAGGACGCGTTGTCCTTAACGCGCCGGGCTCTCCTCAGTCTGCACCGAAGCGGCGGGTTAGGGATAATCCGCCGGACTAAAGCAGGGCTCTGCCCGCCAAGGGTTGCTCTTGCCTCCTCCCCGGTGAAAGGGAAGATGCCGGCCCCTTCGCGGGACGGCGTCTGCAGCCGTTCCGTGCCCCCGCCTTAACCCCGGTTCGTTCCCGTTCATCCCATGAATATGTCATCCGTTCGACGTTTCAGTCTTCTCGTTTTGACCGGCTCGCTCTGCGCGAGCCTGTCCGCCCAAGCACCGGCGCCCGCCCCGGGTGCGGCGGCCGGAGCCCCGGCCGGTCCCGGTGCCGCGGCTGGTCGCGGCGGTGCGGGTGGCGGAGCTGGCGGACGCGGCGGCGCTCCGGCCGTGGTCTTCTCCACGTCGCAGCTTCTTACCCTTGGCCAATGGAACACCACGACCCTGGCCAACGCGGCCACGGCGGCCCTGACGGACCTGCGGACCGCCAGCCTGAGCGGCGCCAAGCCCAAGGACCTCGAGACCAAGGCCGCGGCTCTGGCCAAGGCCGAGCAGGCGCTGGCCACCGTCCGGGCCGATCTCTTCACCAAGATCCAGGCCTCGCCCGACAAACTCAACGCCGAGCAGGCCACCTACGTGAAGGCGAACGGCGGCCTCAACCGCGGTGGGAACACCTCGCCCGGCGCGACGCAGGCCTATTCCGACTACACCGGCTTCACCAAGATCTGGGACGGCAAGACCTTCACCGGCTGGGATGGCGAGACCGACGCGTGGTCGATTGAGAACGATGCCATCCACATGGACACGGCCAAGAAGAGCGGCCAACACCACGTCCACTTCACCGGCCTCCCCGGCGTTAGCCCCATCCTGAAGGACTTCGACTTCAAGGTGGAGTTCAAGGCCAGCGGCGGTTTCAACGGCGGCGTTCAGTATCGCTCGCGCCTGATCCAGGCGGCGCACCGGCAGGACAAGGAGCCGCCGCTCGTCAACGGCGTGCGCGATCTCAAGGCCGCGATCGCCGACCCGCTCGGCAAGCCGCTGCCGGCCGGCATCACCACCGAGGCGGCGGCCGACGCCGCGGGCCTCCCGCGCGGCACCCCGACCCGCTGGCAGATCAGCGGCTACCAGTTCGACATCACGAACAACAACATGGGCTCCCTGTATGAGGGCCAGTACCGTGGCGTCATCGTGAATGCGGGTGAGATCGTGCAGCTCGCCCCCGGTGGCGTGAAGTTCATCATCGGCCGCGTGGCCGACGCGCCGGTGAATTTCGCGAAGGAGCACAAGGGGCTCGACGGCGAGTGGAACCAGCTCGAGATCATCGCTCGCGGCAATACCCTGATCCACATGCTCAACGGCCATGTGATCACGGTGACCACCGACGACGATCCGGAGCGGCGCGCCGCGCAGGGTATCCTTTCCCTCCAGTGCGAGGGCGGCGCCATCTGGTACCGCAACGCGTACCTGAAGAATCTTTGATCCGGCGGCGCGGGCCGCAGGACAAGAGTTTGCCGGCGGGGGTCTTCACGGCCCCCGCCTTTTTTGTCGGGATCAGGGGACGGCCGGGATCGCGATGGGGAGCCGGGCGGCGCGGCGGATGTAATCCTTCATCGCCCACTGGAAGGGTGAGATTCCGTAGCGTTCGGCCTCCGCCATGGCTTCGTCGAGCGACCAGCCCTGCCGGCGC